>JBCCFC010001279.1:0-3816 GCA_039029935.1 Chloroflexota bacterium | reverse complement strand
GAGATCAACCTGCACAAGGATGTACTCACTAAACGATAATCTGTCATCATCGATTCGGTCTACCTGAACCGCGTCTACTTTCCCATATCTTTATGAGCTGCTGGTTTTCCATTACTTGTTCCAGAAATGATATTTGCCATCTTTTATTATCAATTCGTTCCGCAATGGTTTGTACATAGTTATATCCTGCTTCGAGTACAGATAAGGCCCGTTTATCTTGATTATGTTCAAGTACATAGTAGCAATTTAAACATAATGTAATAGGCTCCTGAAATTGACAAATTCTATCTTGGTTGGCATCAAGATGGGACAACACATCCTCAATATAAGTCAAAGCGGAATTTTCGCATCCCGCTCTCTGTAGACTATGGGCCAACCCTGCCATCATTTCAACCATTGGGTATTGAAGTTTAGACATACGATAAAAAGAGATCGCTTGTTTGTATGCCTCCACGCTTTTTTCCATGTCGCCAGTTATGCTCCTTAAATAGGCAATCGCCCCATATACTTTTGCACTTAGATACTCTATCTCTAGGTCTTTGGCAATATCCTCTGCCCTATGAATCAATATCCATGTCTGTTTCATATCCCCCAATTCATAGTGTATTAAAGATAATGCCACTAAGTGTTCTCCATGTGATGCTTTGTTTGTCGTATTTTGGCTTGCATACTCATAGTGAGGTTTTGCCTCATTATATAGCCCTAGTTTGTAATAGATATTGCCAAGATAAAAATGAATATGCGCCTGTATCTTTCGCTCCCCTGTATTTTGGAAAAATTGGAGTAGCCTTTGTCCTGCCTCCCAAGCTTCTATATAGTGTCCAAGCGTTATTGTAATTCGCCAAATAAACCAGTAATGTTTCCCTCGTTCATCCTGAATCTCACTACTGATTTGCGCTGCCTGCTCATAATACCCTTTGGCTGTTGTTAATGACCCTAAATACTCGTCTACATGACCAAGAAGATTGAGTGTTGGAATTGTGTGCCATCGGTAGCTAGTTTGCTCATATATTTTATAAGCCTGCTTGGCATCTTTGATTGCATCATCAAACTCATGATGATAATATTGAATAATCCCACGTAGATAAAAAGTATCTCCCAGTAGATTAAGGTTATCTGCACGTTGTGCATAGGGGATAGCTTGGTCTATTTTTGAATAAGCCATTGCATATTTATTCTGCCACATCAGCCCTCGTGCCCACACCCAATAGCCCATTGCGTGAATATAATGCTTGTCTACAGACGCATCATCAAGGCATTCTGCATAGCGTATTGCTCTTTCTACATTTTGAACCGCTTGACTCGGTTGTCTGATTTTATTATAAAAGAAGCTTTGCATCACTAAGACTAGGCAATAGACTGTTTGCCCCTGCAAATCCGCTGAGTGCTGTGTATCCCTTACCTTTGTATTGGTGAGTAGCGTTATCCGTGATTCTAGTGTCTCAACCGCTACTGTGAAGATGTCCATTCCCTCCTGACTGAGTTGCTGCATATCATAGAAAATCCATAGTCCCTTGATACTTTTTTTCAGGAAGGTAATCTCATTATGTTCAATCCCATGCTGCCATGCGTGTCGAATATTGTTGATATCAGGACTCAATTTGGCAATCACCTCAAACGGCTGTGTCTTTTGTAGGGCATCCGTATGTTCGGCCATCCAATCGAGATAAAATTTCATGTGCTTGCTTTTGACAGTAAGTGATTGCATCATGTCAGCTTGTTGGGTCAATTTTTCTTCCCCAAACTGACGCAACAATTCATGGATTTCATAACGACCTTTTTCTGTCGCTTTAATCAATGAGTGCGTGTGTAACCGTTTGAGATGTTGAAGGGATGCGCCAACGACTTGACGGGCGGCTTGACGTGTAAAGCTCCCCCGAAAGACAGCTAGTTGTTGGAAGACTTTGCGCAACGATTCATCCAAGAGTTGCCATGAATGCTCAAAGACCGCGCGGACGCTACGCTGGCGGTCGGGCATATCGGTCCATTCAGCTTCCAGCACATCTAGGCTCTCTCGACATTCCACCACCAACTCTTCAGGGGTCAGAAAATCCATGTTGGCGGCCCCCAATGTAATCGCTAGCGGGGTTCCTTGGACCAAGGTACAGAATTCAAGAATAGCTGTGCGGTTTTCTGCTGTCACTTCAAATGCATGATTGTTGTGCAAGGCCACCTGTTGGAAAAGGTAAATGGCGTCGGTTTGCACCAACTCTGCTAATGACAGTGTGTTGTCTGCGGACGGGGTGGTCATGCCATCCAATGAGAATAGACATTCCTTGCTTAGGTGGAGCGGTTGACGAGAGGTTGCCAAGAATGTCACCTGTGGGGCCGCTTGCAGTAGCTGTGTGAGAATTTGGACCGCAGATGTACTCTCTGCTTTACCAGCTTTACCTGTGGCTGGTGTCTTTTGCGTTTGCAAGAGGTGTTCAAAATTGTCCATCACAACCAGCATCTCTTTGCTTTCCAGGAAATGAATGGTTTGTGTAAGCAAATCATCTTGCGAGGAGAGGGCAAGGTCCAGTGTTTGGACAATGGCCTCTGGCAAGCGGTCAACGGATTCCACACCGACAAGCGAAATATAGGCGACACCATCGGCAAACACTTTATTTTTCTCCAGCCGCCGCGCCGTCTCCACTGCAAGATAGGTTTTGCCCGTGCCACCCAAGCCAGTGACAGTGACGAGTTGACGGTCGGCCTTTTCAATCTGCTGCATCAAGGCCGCTAATTCCTGCTGACGGCCAATCATCGGCTGTACAAAGGTGGGCAAGGTGGAGGGTTTGGCGTCCTCGGACTGATTCATCTTGGTGATGCGCGCATAAGCTTGCACAGTTTCGGGCGATGGGGGCGCACCATACTCCTCATCCAGCATCTGCACCAAGGCTTGATACGCTTGGTCGGCACCCACTGGGTCATCCATGTGCGCCAACAGCACCATCGCTTGTCGTCGAGCATCTTCGTCCAATGGGTCCAGCGCAATCAAACGGTGTGCGCTGGCAAGGCCATCCGCATAACGGCCTTGATAGAGATATAAATCAATCAGGCAATGTAACCCCGATAGGACAAGGTGGTTGAGATGCTCCTGTTGGAGAAATTGCCAATCCGAAAAACGCGGGGCATCCTCTAGGTGTAGCGCATTCAAAAACTGCCCTTGGTAGACCTGTTGCATGGCGACGAGAGACGATTCTATGGTTTCTAACTGCTTCGTGTAGGCGTCACTCCCCTGACTTTCTGGGTTGGGTAGTGTGGCCCCCCATGTCTCCAAGGCCAGCACATCCAACCAAACGTCCTCTCTTGGCTCAAAGGCAACTGTTTGACGCGTCGTGGTCAAATAGGGTTTGAGGACTTTGGGCAGGCGGTTGAGCGTGGAACGCAGATTGGCAAGGTAGCGATCATAGGGAATGTTGTCCCAGAGCAAATCGGCCAGATGGGACCGTGTATGCGTCCCAGGGTTGGAGACCAGATAGGCGAGCAGTGCAGCTACCTTCTGACCAGGAATTTTGGATATGTGTTGACCGTCCACCTCGATATGCATCTGACCCAGCAGCGAAATACGGATACGGTTTGTTGGTTGTTGTGTGTGTGTGTTTATCATGATATAGTCTCACCTATACGATTCATGGTTATGTCATGGTTATGTCATGGTTATGCCGCGGTCATGTTTGTCTGAATCATACCAAATGATGCGATAAATGTGAAGCTAAGGCAAAGCTTATACCCATCATTGAAAAAGGAGGCGTGGGGGGAGAGTTTGTGGAACCATCACAAGAAAGAACCCAAAAAGATCGTCCAAGTTTCAAACGGGTGAGAAAAAACGCG
>JBCCFC010001278.1:0-3816 GCA_039029935.1 Chloroflexota bacterium | reverse complement strand
CTATTTGACCATTACAAAAAGTGGATAATTCTTGTAAAGAGACGATGCAGACATGGCATTATCTCTAATATATAAACCCTGGAGAAAAATAAATGACAAGAGAAGTAACAACACTAAATGGCACACAACAACGCATTACCAATTGTCTACCTTCTAAAAAGACACCTGAAGATTGGTTGTTGACCACCGCCAGTGAGGCGGGCTATCTCAACAATGACGAGCCAATTCCTCCGACGGTTGATCTGCGTGCGCCTTGGTGGACGATTGGCGATCAACTCGATAGCGGGGCCTGTGTCGGCTGGGCAGTTGCCGATGGCGTCGTCCGCTGGCATCTGGTCAAAGCAGATAGGCTGCATCCAGAGCAGCAGCTATCGTCGCGTTTCATTTGGGTGGCGTCCAAAGAGATGGATGAATATCGGCTGATGCCCACAACGTTTATTGAAAGCGATGGCACAAGCCTCAAATCCGCCTTAAACGTTGCCTACCGCTGGGGAGCTGTTCCCGAGGAAATGTTGCCATTTAATACGACCCATCTCTATGATGGAGACAAACGGGTATTCTTTGCAACAGCAGCCAAATATCGTATCAGTGCATACTTTGACCTGACGCGAGAGCCAGAAAATTGGAAACAGTGGATTGCCCATCATGGGCCAATTTTGGCACGTGTTGAGGTCGATACAACATGGATGAATGCGTTACAAACCTTTGGTGAGCTAGAGTTCTATGATCCAGAGATCAACTTTGGCGGTCATGCTGTCACCATTGTCGGCTATGGCCCAGACTCCTTTATCATCCGCAATAGCTGGGGGACGGATTGGGGGGATGAAGGATTTGCCTATGCGTCAATGGCCTATGTGGATGCTGCGATTACGGAGGCATATGGGATTGCTGCATAGTTGATGAAAGTAACCAAAAAGAGCCGCTCCAATGTGGAACGGCTCTTTTTGGTTATCTCAACCTGCTATAGTGGGCTACAACCCCTTATGTCATTCATATTAAGTTTCAAATTCAACATACCTTCATTGAATATGTAAAAAACAAAAATAAGTCGTTTTTCTCCATAGCCATTCACGCTCATCAAGCATCGAGCCATCTATTCCGCTTTACGAATGGCTTAATTAAATGGAGAAAATTTAGATGAACCAGACTCAAAAACGACGATTAGGACCAACTTCCCCTATTCTATGTCTACTGATCCTATGTACACTGATCTCACTACTCGCAAAGAACGAGGCACAAGCTGCACCCCAGCAGACAACCAAACTCATCACCTACACCGATACAGGCTTCATCCCACCAACCGTGACAATCGCCGTTGGCGACACGGTGACATGGCGCAACGAAAGCAGTGCCATTCTCGATTTACGCAGTGGCTTTCCCGAAAACCTATATCTACCACTTGTCACACGTGGGACGAACAGCCGTCGTGCCACGACACTACCACGGCAGATAACGGCTGTCGCTAATGATTCATTTACGTCCGTCGTTGAGCCAGGTGGCGAATTTAGCTATACCTTTACCACGCTCAACAATGTGGACTTTTTTGATGCCAACCGTGTTGACTTTGCTGGGTTGATCCGTGTCATAGGAACCACATCCACGCCAGCAGATAGCGAAACCGATGATCCTGAGCCTGCACCGACTGAGCCTGCACCTGATGACCCTGCATCGGATGATCCCGATAATGCACAAGCGGGCGAACCAGACCCACTTGCAACCTGTGATGCCGTTGCAGGTGATGGCGTTGACGGTGGGATGGATGATGGGGAGTCGTTGCGTTTACAATTTGCAACGAGCAGTGACCGTACCCTGTTGCGCTGGCGATGGGATGACTGTACCACCGCCAACTTTAATATTTACCGCAATGTGAATGGAGAGGGCGAGCAACTGATTGCGACGGTATCGCCCATTTTTGATGAGGCAGAAGCCGAGGGGCTGCTCAATAAGACTGATGAGCGTTGGCCTGAATTGAGTACACGCTTGATGGGAATGTTGCTCACTGTGGATGACTTTACGCAGGAACAGCAGGTGACAGGGTTGCAGCGATTACTCAATTTTGTCTATGTCAATGGCATGGCGGGCGAGCATTGGACCAATCAATATTATCCGCTGGCGTTGATGGCTGGATGGGGATATCTGGATACCGATGTTCAGTCGGGTGCTGTTCCTGCTGGTGCAACTGTTGTCTATCGCCTTGAACATGTAGACGACAAAACGGTTTGCGCGGGCAGTGAACGTTGCATGGTCAAATTGATCGCAGGTGAGCGGACGCCGTTGAATGCACCGACCAACTTGGTGGCAATTGACCTCAACCCAGAGACCAGTGCATGGGTGCAGCCGCAAACACCCAGTTGGGGCAAAGCGCAGCGCAATCGTCGCTATGATGGTCAGGTTTATCTGCGCTGGGATATCCTAAACAGCAATAGCGATGTTCCGCCTGCTGCACCGGTTATCGGCTATGATGTGTATGAGGCTCATGCCCTAAATGCCAGCGGTGATGTGGTGATCAAAGGCAAAAAGATTCTCCAAAATTTTAGCGATGACGAGAATACTACTGATGTGACGGGCGACCCAGACCAGCCCATAATTGTAGGTGGTCTCCCCAATCCTGTCGGGGGTGCGGCGGATATACCTGACTACTATTTCCGGTATGCGCCGGGCGATTTTGAGACGCATACTCTTTGTGTCGGTCCCCGTGATTTGCTCAACCAAGATATCACCTTTGAGGATGATGGCGACCTGTGTAGTACACCCATACGCGCACAGGCAAGAGACTTTATCCCACCCATCACACCCACCGACTTTGCCATCACCGTAGACCACGCCGCCGAGGAGATTGTGCTGACCTATGCACACACCGATACGACGGATGTCAACACCTTTATCATCCAGCGCAGTACGGCCCTTCACTGTGAAGACGAAGACGGCTGTTGGACCGACGTTGAGAAGGTGAATAACACGGTTTTGTCATGGACCGATACCGACCCCGCCTCTTGTCGCACCGATTTGTATAGCCAACCTGCCTGTTGGTATCGGGTGATGGTTGTGGATACAGCGGGCAATCGCAGTGTGCCAACAGGCCCCAAAGTTGCCATCATTCATGATGTGACACCGCCCGAAATCCGTAAAGTTGACCTACAATTGTGTCCCGATTCGCCCGATACCACTTTGCAGCGCTGTCTAGACATCCACACAGACGACGCTGCCTCTATCCGGATCAACTGTCGCTTCTCGCCCGATGGGGAGGAGTTGTTTATCGCCGAAGTGGATGGGGCTGTGATTGAGGATTTAGATATGCAAGCACTGATCGATGGTGTCTTCCAAACGCCTATCTCGTTGTCCGATGTACATTGTCGTCTGATTGCGTCTGACGCGTATGGCAATCTCAGCGATATTGATGATTCACCGCCTATCAATTTTTCTTTAGATTCATCCAACCCAGACCAACTGGCACAGCCCATCATCGACGGCATCCAAACACAACTTGTCGAGAACAGCTATCAGGTTTCGCTGACATGGGTCATGCCAGACAGCCCTGTGTTGAGCCGCTTTGTCATCGAGCGTGTGGATGACATGGGCAACGTCACCACCGACTATCTCATGGACCCGGATGTGCGTGGCTACATTGACACAGATGTTGCCGTGAGCCATGTCTATAGCTACCAAGTGCGCGCACAGTCGTTTTTTGGTGGCATAAAATACACCCATTCGGAACAACGTCGCCATCGACTCTATTCAGGTGAAAAAACACCGCTTGTCGAACGTTAATTGCTCAACGACCCAACAAGGAATGCAACAACGGGTACATCTAACATG
>JBCCFC010001277.1:0-3820 GCA_039029935.1 Chloroflexota bacterium | reverse complement strand
ATTCGGTTCACAGTATCCCTGAACCTGACCCTGATATTTGGGGTCCTACTTTAGACACTATTTTCGAGGAACCCGCTGACACGCAAGCGGAGCAAAACGAGAAAATTGGTCAGACCAATTTCTACTGCGTGTAATCTCTAGTGCCGGAGGTCGCATTAGAGAATGCTTACTCCACTATATCTAGAAATTTATTGGGATTGACTTAAGATAAGTCCTTGTTTCGATAAGCACCATCATCCAAAACCGGAACGGCATCACTCACATTAAGTTGACCTGCCAATTGCACATCCTCTGCAAAGCCACGACCAATCAACTCCTTGCCAGACCCACATCGAGTCAAGGTTTCCAACAAGGTTGGCTGGGCATGGTCAAACGCAATAGCAGTCATCTCCGCTTCTGGGGAACGGGTTCCGTGTAAGCCTGAAATGATTGCACCCGCCCCGATATAGTCCTCAAGCGAAGGGCGCAACGAGCGATTCGCATCACGCCAGCGTTCACCTGCCGCAATCACACCAATTTTTGAGGCGAATCGATTGGCAACCATTGCCACAGCGGAGGCATTGCGCAGACAGCCTGCCATTGTTGGGACATCGCCCGTAGCCGCAGAGAGAACAGAACCATTTGGCGAGGGCAACACAAATTTTGTACCCGCAGGCATTGCCACCAACGAGGAGGGGGCAAGTGAGTATGGTGATGATTGTGTACGGTTGCTGTTAGGCGTGTGCTTACGAGACGGGTCTGCATATAGCGCACCACGCTCCTGTGCAAATTCTGGCAGGACACTAGCCTCGCCACGATAGGGATAGACGATGCTCCCTTTGCCAACAACGATGTCTACACATGTTGTGAAGGAGAACACATCGACAATCACAATGAGTTCACAGATAGGTAGTAAGGTTTGTAAACCCGATAGTCCCCATTCAAACCGGATGTCATATTCTTGCTGATCAAAATACATGTATTCAGATGCCTCGCTTGGTTAGATGATAATAGGCGAGTGTATCTTCTCGTAAAAAAGCGGTTACGTCAAATACAGAGGATGTCAATTCATGACGCAAATCGGCTTCCAGAAAGTAGTGAATGCACCCTGGCTCTTCGCCGTCTGAGGGCAGCGTAAAGCCGTCACCGTCCTCAAGTGTATCTGCTAGTTCTGGAAAACGGGCTTGGTTCTCTTCGGTGATGGGTTCATAACTATCATAGATGTCATCAATCACATATTGTGAAAGGATGAGTTGTCCTCTTGGACGCAGAACACGTGCAATTTCGTTGAGCCATGCAATGCGTGCGGATGATTGGGGTACATAGCAGTAGGTTTTCAACAGCAAAACGGCGTCAAATGTGTGTGTGGAGAAGGGCAACAAGGTTGGATCACAAACCCAATAACTGATGGGTAAATCCTGTTTATTAGCATGAGTCTGTGCCTGCGCAATTAGTTGTTCGGCAACATCAATGCCAGTGACAGCATGTCCCATCTTGGCAAGCGCAATAGATGTGCGTCCAGTTGCGCATCCGATATCGAGAATATCGCCCTGTGTTGGCAATCGCTGCATAAACTGTTGTTCAATGGCAGTTAGCCCAGCATTCTGCTCTTCTAATCGTTGGCTCACTTCTTGGGGACGGTTAAACCATTGATGGACCGATTCCAGATAACGCATGTTGCTCATTGGTATGTTTGTCCCTTTGGCAGTAGCAGTTGCATAATGATAACCTTGTGGATTATCATTCTCATTTTCAATTAGGTGGCATTTTATGATAAACGAATCGACACTTGAAGGCAATAACCAATGGAATACCCACTTTCATCAGGATTTGATTGCACATGGTTTGAACCTTGTGGCTGTTTTTGACCTAAATAGCCTATCATCCGCAATACTATCCCAAATTGAAATGGAGTTGGCAGGTGCGAACCTTGAGGCCACGAACTATCAACGACTTGTCCTTTTGGGCAATGCGGGTACACAACTCTGGACCTCGCTGATTCAGTCTAGTGCGGGTCCAACCAACTATTTGGCAGACGACAATCCGGTCGATCAGTACTCAAGTCATATCGCTACCCGCTTTATCCACAACCATCTAGGCAATGCAGCCACGCATATCCTCTATCCAGGCAACACCTATGTGTCGCTGATTCAGTTGGGTGAATTGGCTGGATGGAGTCATTCATCGCCCTTGGGCCAGGGCATCCATCCAACATATGGGTTGTGGTTTGCCTATCGCGTCCTCTTTGTCACAGAGGCCGAGTTACCCATCGCGTCTGTTCAGCACAGTGAGTCACCCTGTATAACATGTGTTGACAAGCCCTGCATCTCAACCTGTCTGGCCAAAGCCATTCATCCCGATGATGCCTTCAATATTCCCGCCTGTTATGGTCATCGTCTTGCAGAGAATTCGTCCTGTGTGGATCGCTGTCTTGCGCGTTTAGCCTGTCCGATAGGTGCAGAACATCGCTATGCACTCGCCCAGATACAGCATCATTATGGTGTTGCACTGCGCACCGCGAAACAATATGATTTTATATCAAGTTAGCAGCATTACTATCCATATTTTTAACCTTTCTCATCCTCAGAGGGGGAATCCTCGTTTTGCGAAGTACTCTGGGCATTATCGACTGCCTCTGTAGATACATCCTCAGCATCAACAGCTTCCCCGTCCGTCTGTATATCCTTTTCCGCTAAACGGGCACGCATGATATTCCAACCCAGCAGCCCACCACCAACTGCGCCAGCCGTCACAGTCACAGGTGTTGCTGTTAAAATGATCATTACACCGAGAAGCGCTTTGCCGACAACGGCCAGCGCAAATCCGCCACCAACCGCACCGATAACAACACCGACCCATTGCTTGGTTTCATCCGCTTGACTTTCACCAAAATCAATGAGAACATCCTTCCCATCTTCACTGACTGATTTTATTCTCTCCAATACTGACATATATTCTATGAGTCCTCTGCTATACGATTCTCACCCTACCTATTACATTTCAAGCTGTAAGCGCACTCTGTACCAGACCCACCAGTGGGTGTGCTTACGACTCAAAACCCAGTTGCATAGTGAGAGGTTTGGTAGCTCAAACCTCTCACTATGCAGGTCCTACAAAGAGGCAGCTATTCTGCCGAGGCTATTTCCTCGCTTTTAGCAGTAGCCTCATCCTTTGAATTTGCGGAAGTGTTACCTGTGACAGTATCGGCGACCTTCTCGGCGACATCATCAAGAACGGTGTCAGCAACAGTATCTGTCACGACATCTGCGACGGTTTCAGCAACGCTCTCAATGATATCCTCAACAGTGTCTCGTGCGACTTCCATTGGCGTATCGTCTTCCTCGCTTAGTTGAGCATGCATATAGCTCCACCCATAAATGCCACCAGCAACCGCACCAGCCGTGAAGGTTATTACAGGCGACATTAAAAATGAAGCAATGGTGAGCGCACCTTTACCAAGCGCGGCCAAGACCAATCCTCCGCCAACGCCACCAACAGCGACACCAACTAACTTCTTTGTTGAGCTTGGTTGGCTGCTGTTCATATCCGAAATCATATTGATGCTATCTTGTCCAGCAGTTTGCATTTTGGTTAATACTGACATATCTGTATATAATCTCCTGATTGTTGATTTTTAGCTAAAACCACAAAATTAAATATATATAAAAGATTATATAAATCATCATGACCATCGATAGGTCCGGCTAGCAACAAAAAAATTATGAATATTTAGTTTTGTAGAGTAGCCTTACTAATTAATTCACTGATCAAAAGCTAGGCCAATTTTCACAGTTCAAAAGTTAGGCCGACAGTAATATATCTTCATTGAGATATACCTAAT
>JBCCFC010001276.1:0-3821 GCA_039029935.1 Chloroflexota bacterium | reverse complement strand
GTTTCCAAATCCATTTAGCCCCATCAGAGACAAAGAGAACCTTGTCAGCCTCAGTGATGTCTAGTTTCTCCAAATAACCAGCAAGCATCGTAAAGAGCGCGTCGGGACCTTTCATGGTGCCATCAATGAACGGCGCAAAGCTCTTGCAGTGACGACCATTTTCATCAACCACATAAATAATGAAGAGCTTTGGCTCTCGCCAAGCCCCCGTATAACGCGACCGTCCTTTTTCTGTCTTGCGACCGCGTTTCTTTTCACGCAAACGAAGGCGACCCCCGTCACTGCTAATCACGACTCGACGTCCCTTGACACTTTCTTGCGTGTCTCCCAGATAGCCTTGGACTTTTTGCACCGCACGCGCCCGTTCTGCCGCTCGATAGGCTATCTCTCGCAACGTATTGACACACAATACGTGACCTCGCTCTTTTAGAACCCCTTCTGCTTCTGCAAATGACCCCAGCAACACCACCATCTGACTGACTTCCGATGTCAATCTTGGGGTACAACGCTCATATATCCCTAGATTGATTAACCCCACATACATTCCCTTACACCGTCTCCCTGGTTTCCTTTGACCCTTTTGACGGTAGTAACGCACGTTCACTTCTATCCCCACACCAAAACTCGTCTTTATCGCTACGTCCCTTTTTCCCTCTCTTTTCCATCTCTTCGGGTGATTCTTGATTAACTCAGCCTCTTCTTTCTCCATCTCCTCTGAGTCTAACGACTCTTGAAGCTTCTCCTTCAATATACACGCGCCCAATCTATTCATCAATCCCTCTATCTTCTTCTCCAACTCCTCTAGCTCTTTTGCATTTGCTACTTTTATCTTCTTTTCCGTTAGTTCCTCTATCTCTTTCGTTACACTCTGTTTCGTCTCACGTTCATCTCTTTTTTCATTTGACATTTTTTCTTTCTCCTGTTACTCTTACATTACATGGTATACTCTACCATGCCTCTACTCTGTCTATGATTCTACCCTTCTTCCTCTCCTCTGCCAACTCTCCATTTCTTCTGTTTTTCCCTCAATGCGCCCCAGACCAACCATCTCCTCAACGGGATCAACCCAGTAATAAGTCGTGGCCGCACCTGCCCAGCCATATTCACCGACCGAGCCTGGCATCCCCGCCAGCCCGACATCCATCATGGCACGTGACCCCATGCCAAAACCATAGCCGGACATGGGAATGCCACCGAGCATCAACGGCATAAGGTTGGCAGGTACACTGTTGGCGTGCATCAACTCCAATGTTTTGCGCCCCAAAATGCGCTGACCGTCCAAGATACCGTTGTGATAGAGCATCATGGCAAAGCGCATGTAATCCTGTGGCGTCGAGTAAAGACCATGACCACCGCGTTGGAAGACCGCTGGGTTATCCGTTGGGTACGTCTTACTTACATCCAGTTCTTCATGCACGCCATTTTGCC
This sequence comes from Chloroflexota bacterium, assembly GCA_039029935.1. Lineage (GTDB taxonomy): Bacteria > Chloroflexota > Anaerolineae > Caldilineales > Caldilineaceae. Next base: position 2,393 of record JBCCFC010001276.1, on the reverse strand, counting down.
AATTGTTAAACATCGTAATCAGTGTCATATCGGGGGCAACCAGATCACCGACGCCATACATCCCCGCCAAACGTGGCAATTTCTCTTCAGGGACGCAGAAATCGGTGTCGCTCATACCCAGCGGTGTGAAGATGCGCTCCTGTAGCACATCACGCAGCGGTTTATCTGCCAATACTTGGAGCAGATAGGCAGCGACATCAATTGACACGCTGTAGTGCCATGTGCTGTCTGGCTGATAGGCCAAGGGCAAGGTCGCCAAATCTTTGACAAATTGCTCAAGGGTGCGCCCCGCATTATTGCCGATACGCGCTTGGCGATATAGTTCGCAAACAGGCGAGTCAAAGAGGAAGTCATAGGTAAAGCCCGCGGTGTGGCTCATCAACGCGCCGACGGTAATCGGCCAGGTTGCAGCGACTTCACTGGCGTTGCCTGATTCATCTGTTTGGTGTACTTTCAGATCGCCCAACATGGGGATAAACCGTGCCAGCGGGGTCTTCAATTGAAAACGCCCCTCTTCATAAAAGGTCATCAATGCCGTGCAGATAATGGGTTTGGTCATCGAATAAATGCGAAAGATACTGTCCGAGGCCACTGGCGTCTGTCCATCTTTATAGAGATGCCCGATGTTTTCATCATAGACAAGCTGTCCGCGTCGTGCAATCATCATACTGGCCCCAGAAATCGTGCCTTGCTCGATCCACGACTGCATGGCAGGTGCAATGCGTTCAAGCCGTTCGCTACTAATGCCGACATTTTCTGGTGTTGTGGTTGGCATTGACATGTAGTACTCCTCTGTGTTCTTCTGTTAGTAAAGCTGTTTTTTGACTTTTATTTTTATGACCACTATAATCGAGAAAATTCGTTTGTATTTTTTGTTCGGGACATATTAAACAAACGTCCATACAAAAAAACGATTTCTCTATTATTCATAGACAGATTATAAAGGATTTCATAATGTCTACAAACAAAGGGTTAACACGTCGTGCATTTTTGCGCAACGCGTCCATGTTGGCGGCGGGTGCTGCATTGGTAGCGTGTGCGCCTAGTGCTGCCCCATCTGGTGGCGGTGATGCGGGTAGTGCCACCGTTGAAGGTGGCACAGTTCAGTATTGGTTTGGCTGGGGCGGTATTTATGCGGGACAAGCATGGGACGCCATGCAAGAGACCGAAACACTTCAGGACATCTTGGGTGATATGACGCTGGAGACCAAGGGTAGCTCTGGTGGTGAGCCTTTGCTGACAGCCGTTGCGGCAGGTACGCCGCCAGACGGTGCGTCGAATACGCAGTATTTGGATTATATGGCGCGTGGTGTTCTGCTCCCAATCGCAGACTGGGTTGACGCTAGTGACATCGTGAACAAAGAAGCCTATCTGGAAGGTAGCTGGAATGATGGCTTTGACAACGATGGTGTTCATTATGGTGTGCCAGCCAATGAAGGCTTCCTGCGCTATGCACTGAATTACAATGCAGAAATGGTTGGTGAAGCAGGACTGGACCCAGACACACCACCGACCACATGGGATGAGGTCATGGTGTGGCACGAGGCCTTGACACAGTTCGATGACGCGGGCAACCTCAAACAAATTGGTCTTGATCCGTTTGACGCAATGGGTGGGCAGCTTGCCATTCAAGATGGTTTCTATCCAGCTGTCTCATGGAACTTCTCTTGGTTCGACAAGGAAACAGGGGAATTTGACATGGACAACGAGATGATGGTCGAAGCCTTTAACACAATGGGTGAATTCTACAAAGTTGTCGGGCCAGATAACATGGCAGGTATGCGTCAGGTTGAAGGCCAAGGCATGTGGGGTGGCTCCTATGGTAGCCGTATTCAGGCAATGATCATTGATGGCTACTGGCGTCCAGGTGGCACATTCATCTCTCAACCAGCGGTTGGTGAACACAACCGTGCAGTTTGGGGGCCTGTGCCAACAGCACGCACAGGCGCAAAGGTTCAGGGCTATGGTGGACACTATGTCATCCTCTTCAAGGATGCCGAGCGCACAGAAAAGATGTTTGAGGTTTCTGAATTCCACAACACAAATGAGGCTTGTGACATCATTTTTGAGAATGCGGGTTGGTTGCCAGGTTTGAAAGGATATTTGGATACAGTTGATCCAGAAACCTACCCTGGCTTGAAGTTCTACTTTGACTCTATCGACGAGGCAACCGAGTGGTCATCACCAGCACGTTGCCCAATGACAGACTTCTCGCGCACACAATGGAATGAATTGCGCGAACGCGTCTATCGTGATGAGTTGACTGCCGAAGCAGCCGCAGCAGAATTGCAGAAGCGATTGACTGACGAGTGGGCGGCTTTGGGACTGTAGGCATGTGACAATGTAGGGGTGTGATATTTTTTTTTTTTATAAGGGTATATTTTTTTAAACAC
>JBCCFC010001275.1:0-3829 GCA_039029935.1 Chloroflexota bacterium | reverse complement strand
TGGCTGATTAAGAAATCATAAATTTCATGTATTCTTAAGCTAGCACAGACAGTTTTTTTTGCGAAAAGCATCACATAACGCATATATATATCCAGATAGGTTGATGTTACTTTGCTCATAACAAATGCCTATTTAATTCATATAGTAAAGAAGCAGAAGTATATCCATGTCAAAATTTATTAATAAAACGCGAACAACATCTATTAACGGGGATAAAACCAATTTGGATGTCATGCATCGTTCTCCGGCACTATCTACCAGTAAAGCAGATAAAGTAGTAAGCCAAACGTCAGAAACGACACGCAACATCAAATTTCACATTTTAATCGCTGAAGACGAACCAATGACGCGAAAAATCTTAACGTTGTCGTTAGAACGATTGGGCTATGGCGTGACAGCGGCTAAAAACGGTTTGGAGGCGTTGGTCCTGTTTGAAGAACAGCAGGATCGCGATGATGCAAACACAAAATTTGATTTGGTGTTGTTAGATGGTGTTATGCCAAAGATGGATGGATTTACTGCTTGCGCCGAAATCCGCCAACGGTCCGATATCCCGATTATTATGTTGACGGCACTGAACGCCCCTGACGATATGGTACGCGGATTGGAGATGGGCGCGGATAGCTATATCACCAAGCCATTTGCCTTTAAAGAAGTAGAAGCCCGTATCCGTGCTTTACTACGTCGGACAAGCTCTTCGAGTTCTCGTAGAACCACAAAAAAAACATTTAACGTTGTCCAAAAAGGCTCGGTCAAGCTCAACAAAGACACACGCGAAGTGACGGTTGGGCAGACATCGTCGATGTTGACCAAAACAGAGTATATTCTCCTAAATTATTTGATGACGAATGAGAATATACCACTCAGCAAACAAAATCTCTTAGAGCATGTGTGGGGCTACCAATCAGCAGGCAGTGAGAACTTGGTTGAGTTGGCAATTCGCCGGTTGCGCAAAAAAATCGAGGAGAATCCATCCTCGCCCACGCTGCTGAAGACCGTTCGGGGGGTTGGTTATCAATTTTGTCCGATTCAGGGTGTCTATCGTTGAGATCACCTGTGAGATGTCTTGCCTCATAACAATTCAATCGTCATTTTGGCCCAAAAGCCATAACTTCCTTTTTTGGGGAGTTGTGGCTTTTTTGTGTTTTCAATACCCACTAAGGAATGGCGATCAAATAACTTACCCATTTCGGACAGACCCGCACGAGGGCGTGCTAACTGAACGTGTGTAAGTTAAATAGTTGTCATTCCTAAAGATAGTACGTGGCAAAGATATGCCAATGTTATGAGCATTCCCATGATACGCTAGTCATGCAAGTACATATTGAAGATAATTGTTGAATTGTTGAATTGCTGAATTGTTGAATGATGAGTAGGACAACGTATCGAGTGATTCCAAACAATATCATGGGAACACCTCATCATTTGGTTGGTACGAGCATTAACAATTCACAAATTCAACAATTCAACAATTCACAAATTAACGTAATGGTCAACAACGCCTTGAATTCTATTTTGACGATCCAACCCCTTTAAGGGTATAGTTGTATGAACTAAAATTGCGAGGTCTTGACTTCGCTCGCAACAATGCACAGGATTATAAAACACAGACGACCAAGGAGCTGACCAACCATGACGCCCATGCGACGCCAATATCTGGACATCAAAAAACAACATGCCGAGTGTATCCTTTTCTTTCGTCTTGGCGATTTTTATGAAACTTTTGATGAGGATGCCAAGATAGTGGCAGAAGTCTGTGAGATTGCGTTGACCAGCCGCCCGGTGGGTGATAATCAACGTGTGCCATTGGCGGGTGTCCCCCATCACAGCGTGGATACCTATGTGGCGCGGTTGATCAACGCAGGCTATAAGGTCGCGGTGGCAGAGCAAGTCAGTGAGCCGGGCAAGGGATTGGTTGAACGTGAGGTGCGTCGTGTTGTCACCAAGGGGACCGTGGTTGAGCCGGGGTTGCTGGAGGACAAACGCAACAACTATCTCATGGCCGTCACCCTACATGTACGCGGGTCACATCACAAACAAAACCGTGTCGGTATTGCGTATTGTGACATCACAACGGGTGAATTTGCCTCGACACAAATCAATGAAGAGGCACAGGCAGATTTAGAACGTCGGTTGGGCGAGGAACTGAGTCGGCTTAAACCGAGTGAATTGATTACGGCTGACTGGAAAGTGGATGATACAGGACTGGGTGGGTTGATCCAGTCACTCAATCCACTGCTCTCAACGGTAGAGAGTTGGCGTATTGAAGAGGGGTCGGCCATTGATGCCTTGCTCTATCATTTCAATGTAGATACCCTCGATGCGTTTGGGTTACAAGACAAGCCAGAGGCCATCCGCGCGGCTGCGGCCATCATCACCTATCTCAACGACATGCAACCTTCTGCGCTGACACAGTTGACGCGCATCAACTCCTATGGATTGGGCGAGTTTATGACACTGGACGAATCGACACGGCGCAATCTGGAGTTGACCGAGACGATTCGCAGTAATGAAGTTAAGGGTAGCCTGCTTAGTGTATTGGACAAGACATTGACGCCGATGGGCGGACGATTGCTGCGTCGTTGGCTCAGTCAGCCGTTACTCGATGTGCCTACGATTCATCAACGTCTGGATGCCGTACAGTACTTTACCGACAACACAACCTTACGATTAGAACTGCGTGAATCGATTCGCGGGTTGGGTGATCTGGAGCGCTGGAGCAACCGGATTGCCCAAGGGATCGCCCGTCCCCGTGACATGGTGGGGCTGCGTGAGGCCTTGCGCCGGATTCCCAAAATTTTAGAAAGTTTTGTCAACGACACAAATGCACTCAACCCCAATTTTAACCCGCTGGAGATGCTGCCTTCCTGTAGTCAGGTGCTGACCATTTTGGAGACAGCGATTGCCGAGGAGCCACCTGCCACCTTGTCCAATCCCGGCGTCATCAACGTAGGCTACAACGCCGAATTGGATGACCTGATGAACCGCAGCCGTCATGCCAAAGACTGGATCGCCAATTTGCAGAATACTGAGCGTGAACGATTGGATGTTAAAAGCCTTAAAGTTGGCTACAACAAGGTATTTGGTTACTATATTGAAGTGACCCACGCTCATACCAGCAAAGTACCCGATAATTACATCCGCAAACAGACATTGACCAACTCTGAACGCTACATCACGCCGGAACTCAAAGAGTATGAATCGTTGGTCCTCAATGCCGATGAACGTCGCTTGGAGATCGAACAGTTTCTCTTCAAACAGGTCTGCCAACAGATTGCCGACAATGCGGGTGAGTTGCTCACGCTGGCGGGGGGTCTGGCCGAGATTGATGTCTATTCTGCACTGGCCGAGGTGGCTCTACTCAACAACTATGTACGCCCTAGCGTGGACGATTATGCGGACATCGAAATCATCGCTGGACGCCATCCTGTGGTGGAACTCAGCCTTACGGATGAAACGTTTGTAGCTAACGACACCACCTTGACACCTGACGAATGCATCCATATACTAACAGGACCCAATATGGCGGGTAAGTCTACGTTCCTGCGCCAAACCGCATTGATTACGCTCATGGCACAAATTGGTAGCTTTGTTCCCGCACAGATGGCACGCATTGGCGTTGTGGATCGCATCTTCACACGCATTGGGGCCAGTGATGAGATTCATCGCGGTCAATCCACCTTTATGGTCGAGATGATTGAAACCGCCAATATATTACACCATGCCACCACACGCAGTCTGTTGGTACTCGACGAAATCGGTCGTGGTACAAGCACCTATGATGGGCTGGCGATTGCGTGGGCCGTCATTGAGTATATCCACAACAACC
>JBCCFC010001274.1:0-3832 GCA_039029935.1 Chloroflexota bacterium | reverse complement strand
TCTGCTCTTTGGCTCTCAGCTTCTGCTCTTTGGCTCTCAGCTTCTGCTCTTTGGCTCTCAGCTTCTGCCCTTTGCTCCGCTTGACTCGCCCGCTTTTCCGCAGTCTGTCGCTGTTTATCCAGTTCAACATAGCTCAGAAATGGACGGCCATCAGCATAACGTAAGTCAAGTTCAGTGCCGTCCAATCCAAAACGAATCCCAAGACGAGGGCTCTGCCAAGTGGATATGTTCTCGATCTTAACTAGCCGCTGCCCCTGACGTATCCAGCCTTCTAGTTTCCCACGAGCAGGGTCGTAGGCATAATATTCCTCTGCCCCATGTCGCTCATAAAACGCCAACTTGTCGTCTTTGTGTGCCTGTGTATTACTCGGCGACCAGACCTCAAAGGCAACTTGCGGCGGAATATTCTCTTCTTTCCATTGCAGGTAGGAGCCGCGAGCGCCCTTGGGACGTCCAAAGACAACCATTACATCTGGTGCAATACACTCTGTATTATTGCCTTGGACTGGATACCAGAGCATATCGCTCGCCACAAATGCCTCCGGGTTGTCATCAATAATCGTTTTTGTATTGCCCGTCACATACATAATCCCATCAGCTTGCTTGCTACTCTCCGACATAGGTTCTCCGTTGTCTTCTACGTAGTGGATTTCTTGACCATGCTTATCTCGTTCAATGTAAACACCATTACTGCCATAGTAGGTGGCCTTACGGGTCGCTACTTGTGTAGAGGGCGCATGTTCTTTGTCTTTGCCGTCGCCATTGGTGGACACAAAGTTTGTCACTTTGTTGGGCTTAATCCCAGCAGGGCGATATTTGGGTGTCGAATGTGGTTTCATTGCAGGCGGTACAGATGGGCGATCTACCACTATCGTGTTTAATTCGCTCATGGGCGTGATCCTCCTTGTTTTCATTTTGGAACAAAGGACAGTATCGCAGGTTCGCTACCTACGTCACAGATAAGGCTAATCCACAGAAATAAATACACATACCGACTTCCTGGAAGGAGTGATACCGATTGAGTCATACCAGAGTGTTCGTCACCCCTTCCATGAAGTGTTCCTGGGCAATTTATTCTGTGGAATGGCCTAACCAATCTGTGATACTGGTTTATACTTTTCGATTCAAGAACAAATGCTCGTTGAAATCAGAAGATGATATTATAACAATCAACCGATATCGTGTCAAATTCACTATAAATGTTCAATGCTACTGTGCAATAAACGGCAACCACAGTCTCCACACCGAAATCGAACTTGCCGGGTCCACTTTGCTAAATAACGGCCCACTCTCCTGAACGCGCCCATCAGTGGAAATAGCCTGTATCCAATAGAAATAACCAACATCCTCGTCTGCCTGAATATCCAACCAGTGATATTGCGCACCGATCATCGGGTTGGAGCTGTCCTGTGACACCGCAGGAATTACCTGCAAAGTTTGAAGTTCAGCCAAACTGCGGTCGTTGACCGTGCCACGCCAGATGTGATAGCCACGAATGCTGGGATCAATGGTGCTGATCCACGTCAGAAGAATGGCGTCTTGATAGGGTATTGAACGCATGGTGAGGATATTGTCGCTGGTCGGGTTGCTTCGTTCCACAATAGTAACACCAGCATCGACATGGGTATAGTCACTGGATTCACCAATTACATAGCGTGCCGTCTCTCCGCTAAACTGAACATCGCTATCCGCTGTATCATCTGTACCCACGTCTTGAAGACTGGCAAAAACACCATTGGTTGGTAGTTGAAACCGTAGCCGATATGTGCCTGTGATAAGGTCGGTGAATGCATAGGCGCCCTCTGCCGATGTTGCTGTTGCGCCAACTTGTGTTTCGACTTGCGGGTTTTTGGTAATTGCATACAGACGCACAACCTGATTGCCCACATGAGTGAACAGGGCTTCTTCATTGCTGGTACGAAGTCCATTAAAATCGGTATCTTGCCACAACCGTCCTCGAATCAACGGTAAGCGATAAAAGCCTGCATCCCAGCTATCTGCCCGTGTACCCGACTGGACAGTAAAGGTCGGGCTATGACCTGTCCCCGTGATAACGCTGCTGAAGAGACCTGTGGGTGAAAATAGATAGGCGTCAGTCGGTTTCAGCACTTCCAATTGATAGGTTGCGGGGAGCAAATCCGTAAACTGGTAGAATCCGTTGCTATCGGTTGTGGTCGATTGAAGCAATCCACTCCGTTGTATCTCTACGACTGTACTCGTTATAATAAGGGTATCGGTCACCAAGATAGTCCCCGTCATATTTTCAGTCATATTTACTGCCTCGGTGGTAACAGTTGTCTCTGTCATGAGCACGGTCCTTGTCACGGTTGTCATTACGATGGATGGGTGATAGAGATGTACCTGCACATTGGCAATGCCCCCTTCTGTGCCATCAACAACGCCATTGAGATTTCCATCGTACCACACACGGTCGCCAATCGTGGCGGGTTGATAGAGCGCGATATTGACGTTTGTGATGGGGTTGCCACCAATGAGTGTATAGACGGGAGATTGGCCCGTTTGCACATCAATGACATTAATTACATTGTCAAAACTGGATATGGGTCTCGTGACCGTGCTGCCACTTGTCTGTGTGATAATCGGGCTGACACGTAGGTCATCAGTCAAGGAGACTTGAACGACATAATCGCCAGGAATGAGCTGCTCAAACTGATAGTGACCGTTTGCATCAGTCTGTGTTTCTCGTGCGCCAGAGAGGTTCTGCTGTGTAGAAAATAGAGAACGATAGAGCGCGGCCATGTTTGCATCCTGTTGCACATTGACAAGTTGCACAGTCACATCTGCAAGGCCCAGCTCAGGCTCATCTAACACACTATCGGCGTTCAGGTCGTCCCACGCCCGCCCGCGCAAGCTGGCAAAAACAATGGCGTCCACCGAGGCATCGGCATGATCTTCCACAACTTGATTGATCCAAGGTGTCATCACAGTCGTGGCTGTCACCGCGATGCTGTTGACAAAACTCGATGTAACATCGTCAACAACACAGGTATATGTCTCTTGTTGTCCAATCGCTAATGTCGCAAACTGATTATGACAGCCAGCAGAAATGGGGACAGAGGCATTGATAGTTGCCGAGATCAGGTCTGCGTTGCCAAGATTAGTCACGTGGATTGTGAATGCTGCGGTGCTGCTAATTGCAATGGTCTGGACTGCTGGCTCCACGTCAAGCTGAATTGCGGGCAAGACAACATCAACGGTAGCCGTGGCAACTTCGTGCATCAACACACCGAGCGGAGACAGGGCTTGCATATGACTCGCTGTACGGATATCCGTGGTGGCAACCGTCTCCGTGCAGAGATAGCTGATAAATTCACCGGGCTGGAGCGTTGCGGGTGTCGTACGTTCACAAGCAGGGGTATGGGTATCCGTAATGATGATGCCCGTGAGCGGGACATCACCGATATTGGTGGCCTTGATGGTAAAGGTTATGGTCGAGTTCGGCTGAACCGTGAGACTTGACGGCTCTTTCACAATAGATATGGCGGGGTTGATGGTCTCAATTGCAATCTGCGCCTCATTTTCCACAAAACGCCCAAAGGGTGGCGACCCCTCGGCCACAACGGTGTGTGTGAAATCAATCGTTGCCATCTCTAGCTGGCAGGTATACGTTATTGATTGCGTGGGGCCAAGGATGCGGTTGGGGTCTTCAGGCAAAGCACAGGGTGGTACATCGGTGTCAATGACGGCGATATAGCTCAGGGTGAAGTTGCCTGGTGCAGTCACCATGGTCTTGCGCAATGCCGTCTCATGAATGAAGCGTTCCACTCGGGTCTGCATATCGTCAGGCGTGGGCGTGGCAGGATGAATGGTG
>JBCCFC010001273.1:0-3842 GCA_039029935.1 Chloroflexota bacterium | reverse complement strand
GCGATTGGATTGAGCCTCCCCCTGATTCGGACGCACCATCACATCAGAATAGTTCACCGCCCCCTGTCTCTACCAAACCTGATACCTCGCCTGTGCAGTTGCGCTTCGCCTTCCCTGCTGCGGCGTAGCCGCTTTCTTGTTCTATATCCACACCAAAACTCGTTTTTATCGCAACCTCCCGCATCCCCTCACTTTTCCATCTCTTTGGGTGATTCTTGATTAGACCTGCCTCTTCTTCCTGCATCTGTTCAGACTCCAACGACTCTTGAACCTTCTGCTCCAATATGCAGGCACCAACCTATCCATCAATCCCTGTATCTCCTTCTCCAATCTCTCTAACTCTTCTGCATTTACTACTATTATTTCTTCTCCCTGTAGTTCCTCTATTTCTTTCATCACTTTCTGTTTTTTCTCACATTTATCTCTTTTTTCATTTGACATTTTTTCTTTCTCCTGCTACTCTTTCACTACATTCCACACATCGCCACGCCTTTACTATTCTACCCTTCTCCTTTTCCTCTACCAATTCTTATCCCACCGTTTTTCCCCTAATGCGCCCGTACAAGATTGGCGAAGGTAATATAGCCAAATGAGTTGGTGAGAAGTCAAGACTGTCACATTGCCTTTTTTTGAGGTTCCGTCTATGATGACGTATAAGCGTAGGGGAATCCCTACAGATGAAGAATGGCTAGAATTCAAGTATCAATTTTACCAGAAGGAGAAATTTATTATGCCAAACATTAAATCAGTCATTATTGGCACAGGGGGCATTGCACGTTCACATGTCGCCGCACAACGAGCCGAAAGCGAGCGTACCGAACTGGTTGCAGCAATGGATATTGACGCGGATAGCGCCAGTGCGTTCTGTGAGACCCATGAGATTCCTCGTGCTTATACCGATGCGGCCGAAATGCTTGCACAGGAGCAGCCACAAATTGTACATATCTGCACACCGCCCGGCACACACTGCGATCTCACCGTGATGAGTCTTGAGGCTGGCGCATGGGTACTATGTGAGAAGCCACTTTGCGCATCGCTGGCCGAGATGGACCGCGTGGAAGAGGCCGAGCAGCGCACAGGCAACTATTGCAGTAGTGTCTTCCAATGGCGTTTTGGTTCTGGCGGACGACACATGAAACAGTTGATTGATAGTGGCAGGCTGGGATACCCGACCATCTGCACCAATTCGACCACATGGTGGCGTGGTAAAGCCTATTATGATGTCCCTTGGCGTGGTCATTGGGAGACCGAACTGGGGGGCTGCGCCATGATTCACGGCATTCACGCAATGGACTTTATGCTCTGGTTGCTCGGTGAATGGAGCGAAGTGCGGGCGATGATGGGGACGTTGGTGCATGACATCAATGTTGAGGATGTCTCGATGGCGATGGTGCGCTTTGCCAACGGTGCGATGGCGAACGTCACCAACAGCGTTGTCTCACCCCGTCAGGAATCGTATCTGCGCTTTGATTTTCAAAAGGCAACGGTCGAGTTGACTCATCTCTATAACTATGTCAACGAAAATTGGAAGTTCACGATGCTCGAAAATTTGACTGAAGACGAGGGCGCACAGGCCGAACTTGACGCTTGGTCAACCATCAACGAAGACTACCGCTCTACCCATGCCTCGCAACTCAAATCATTTATCGACAGCTATCAACAGGGGACACGGCCAGAGGTCAGTGGCGCGGATGTGCGCGGTACGATTGAATTTTTGTGTAGTCTCTATAAATCGGCCATGACAGGCATGGCGGTAGATCGAGGCTCGATTACACCCGATGATCCGTTTTATCATAGTATGAATGGACCGGGGGATCAGGGATGGCAGAAGGGTAAACGGTTGGCTTTATAAATTATGGATTAGCATCATGCCGCCAAAGCCAGCTCAGATAATAGGATAATTTCGCCTAACTCATGTGTGGTAACGCCCAGCGCAAACAACGAGCGAACCAGAAGGTCAATGGATACAGATGCGTCCCCTGATTCCATCTTGGCAATTCTCGACTGGCTCGAATTGATGCGCTCTGCTAAATCTGTTTGAGACAGCTTTTGTTTCTTCCGGTAATCACGCAGTGTGCGACTCAATGTGAATTTAAGATGTAGATAGGCTGATTCTGCTGGAGTCAATTCGAGAAAATCATCGACCGACCCCACCTTCCAGCCTTTTGCCTCTAAGTGCTCAATTTTTCCCTGATTCATCATTCCCTTAGATGGCATGGGACGGGAATAAGGCATTGATAGATGCTCTCCTACCTGTAGTTGGCGTAACAAAAAGCCTATTTCAAGACGTGCATTCCGCGATAGTGGTGGTGTTTTGATTTCGCCATGAAGCCAGATTGATGGTTTATCTGTTGGTGCCATAATAACTGATGGTATATGTCAGATTTGACATATTTGCAAGCTGAACAAAAGTCGCTCTGCGGTAGGTAGCTGATTCTGGTGGTTGTATTAATATATGGTTTTGGATGATGGTTCATCTCTATTCGTACTTATCAGACCGAAACTGTACTGCATTCAGACCGTATGTAAACTACCACCCTACGCAAAAATTGTGGTAAAATGCTTACTTAATCAAGTAAAAACCGAAATCATCGACAAAAAATCAAAAATAAACAAGAAATATTGATTGTTGATAACTTTTATTAGCTAAATATATGAACACACAGAATAATTTTACACAAACCGATTTTTCAACCACGTCCATTCACGCAGACAAGGCGCATAACGAAACCACATCACTGACCGCGCCCATTTACCAAACATCGACCTTTGTGGGGGAAAGTGCTGATGAATTTTCACAGATGGCAACCGAGCCGTTGCACCCGCGTTTCTATGCCCGCTACGGCAATCCCAACCATGCCCAAGTGCAGGCTGTGATTGCTGAATTGGAAGGGGCAGAGAATGCGCTCTTGCTCGGCTCTGGTATGGGGGCGATGTCCACAACGGTGATGTCTTTGGTGGAAGTGGGCGCACATGTGATTGCGCAAAAGGTTCACTATGCGGGTACATTGGCTCTGCTGGAGAAAGTGCTGGCAAAGTTTGGTGTGGAGACCACCTTTGTTGACCAAACCGAGACCAGTGCTTTTGGCGATGCCATCCAGTCCAATACCAAACTCATCATCGTCGAGACACCGACCAATCCAGCCATGACCTTAACCGATCTACGTGCGGTGTCTGACCTTGCCAAAGCCAACAATATCTTGACCATTGCTGACAACACCTTTGCCACACCCATCAACCAGCGTCCGCTTGATTTGGGCATTGACCTTGTGATGCACAGTGCTACCAAATACATGGGTGGTCATCACGATCTCATTGCAGGTGTGGTTGCGGGGTCACAGACACACATTGAGCAGATTTGGCAGACTTCGCTGGCGATTGGCGCATCACTCAACGGCTTTGATAGCTGGTTGCTCTTACGGGGCTTGCGCACCATGCCGTTGCGGGTACGACAGCATAATGAAAATGCCATGTTGGTGGCAGATGCGTTGGCACGACATCCCAAAGTCAAAACAGTCTATTATCCGGGGCTTGAGAGCCATCCACAACATGCGCTTGCCAAAACCCAGATGACGGGCTTTGGGGGAATGCTCAGTTTTGAGTTGGATGGCGACTTTGCCATGACGGATCGTTTACTCTCAAACTTGCAACTCATTCCACGTGCCGCCAGTTTGGGTGGCGTCTGCACATTGATTGTCCATCCTGCAGCCATGCTAGGGGCTGTGCTGACAGAGGAGCAGTTTATCGAGCGCGGTGTTCAACCAGCACTGGTGCGGCTTTCTGTTGGGTTGGAAGATGCCAGCGCAATTATTACTGATATTGAAACAGCATTGGAGGCTGTG
>JBCCFC010001272.1:0-3845 GCA_039029935.1 Chloroflexota bacterium | reverse complement strand
TTATTTTGATTCTTATGTAAAATTCAACTTTACAAATCGCTACAATCCCATTTTTCACCTAACATTCATGCATTCTTTCTTGTTTTTTCAGAGATTATGCATGGTTTATATCAAGGTAGGGGTTCTCCGACAGACTGCTAGGAATATAAAATTTCCGTCAAAGCAATTTATCGGTTTAAACCAACCTGCCACCTCGAAATCACGACAGGTTAGAAAATGTTTGTTATAACGACCCATGAAGAACCCCATGCTGCTCATGACAATGGCGATGCCAATCAATGCATAGAGCAGACGACGGGGACGTACCCGCAGAGCCTCTTCCTGTGTCAGCGAGGCGATCACATAGACGACATAGGGCAGGCAAAGTACCATGAGCAATATGCTAGATAGATAGAGAAGGTTGTCCAGCCATGACCACTCGCTTTGCCGAACCTGTACCGCACCTAGAAAAAGCCAGATGGATGGCGTTGCCAGAGCTACCATCCCTAGCGGTGGTATCGGGCGCTCCTCTTTTGGTAATGCCAGACAGGCCAACAGTACAGCAATGTTGACGACCCAGATTGTAAACAACTTATCGAAGAAAATAGCATTATAGACGCCAAGTGTAAATGCAATGTTCCATGTTGCCACTGAAACAGCAATGGAACTCAAGATAAATACTTTGATATTTCTACGTATGTACATATAAAACGCCTTGATGAGCAGCTTCGACGAATCCGCAAAAAACCTGCAGAGTTGTTATCTATTTCCTGTCTTATTTGGTATAATCCACTTCTGTCACAAAATGGACTTTCTTAGCCCTACTACTGAGACTGATGTTTCTATTGTATAAGCAGATTCATGTAGGCCATCGGACTTTATTGAGTAAATGATGATTATACAATGGTTGGCGTAGAATATCACATCACAGCGGTGTTCAGAATCATCAGTCAAATTTTTGCAGACAGAGATTAAAGACCGCAGTATGGGGCCACGTCATGTGTCATCATACCGTTGATGGTGATTTTTTATAGAATAGGAAAGTATAAAATCAGCCAAGAGACAAAGTTAGATTCTGGCTGAACGCTGACGGCTGATTAGCTGAAAGCTTTTAAAAAACAGACTTTTAAATCAAGCAAAGGATATATCATGAATAAAATAATAGGGAACAAACGATTTAGCTACTATCTTGCATTCTTTTTGCTGCTATCATTAATGCCCTCAAATGCACTACAGGCAGAGCCAGTACAGTCACAAACCGTCAGCTACTCGGTTCGTTTTGACGCCACGTGGAGCAATGAAACACACCCTAGCGATGGCTTCCCCACAGCCTCAGCGCACTTTTCACCATTAATCGGTGCGGTTCACAATAGCCAAATTGAGTTTTGGACAACAGGCGAGTTGTCGTCAGCGGGGATTGAGCAGATGGCCGAGACAGGTGGAACCAATATGTTGCGTAACGAGATCGATGCTGATAACAATGCCAACGTTCATATGCTCCTGTCGGGTAGCGGAACCAACAGTTCACCCGCCACTGTCACTATTAATGAATTTGAAGTTTCGAGCGACTTTCCCTTGGTAACGTTGGTTTCTATGATCGCGCCTAGCCCTGACTGGTTTATCGGTGTTTCTGGTCTTTCACTGTTGGGAGAAGATGGCAACTGGGTTCCTGAACTGACAGTCACGTTATATCCCTACGACGCTGGTACAGAGGAAGGGAGTGGCTATTCATTAGGCAACCCCGCGACTGACCCACAACAGCCCATCACACGTATTCGTGGCGAAGCACCATTTTCTGATGAGCCGATTGGTACGTTCACCTTTACGCTTGATCCAGATTCACTTGAGCCAGATTCGCCGCCTAACACAATTTACCTACCGTTGATTCGGAATGGACAGGGCGGTGGGACGATCCCGTCTGCATCGAGCGGACAACGCTAAATGTACATATAGTTTTGGAGTTTTTATCAGGTAAGGTATAATTTCTGGAGTTGTATAGCTCATAGATTAAAGAGAATACGCCATACTCATTGTTGATGATAATTCTACACGATTTCTAAAAATTGGAGGATAATTGCAAATGGCCTCACCTTTTCCTGGTATGGACCCATATATCGAAACACCAGAAATTTGGTCTGATTTTCATGTTGATTTGGCGACTGAAATTCGCGCACATCTCAATGCCGAAATTCAGCCCAATTATTACGCATCAACCGTTACCTATGTTGCCTATGACGTGGTGCAGGTATCTCAGTCTCGAATGCGCTCGATTTCACCAGATGTTAGTGTGTGGCATCGAGGTCCTAATAACGGTGCTAGTGCAGCTATGCCCAGCCGTACTAGTTCTAATGCTGTGGCACTTATTGATCCTCCGCAAATCAAGAGCCTCATCCCAACAGAGTCTGCACTGCGGTTGGCAAATGTTGAAATCCGTCAAACGGGCAGCGATGAACGGGTCACAGCTATCGAGATCCTCTCACCCATCAACAAACGAAATGGTCAAGGCCGTCAACAATTTCTGCGCAAACGACAAGAACTCTTAGGCTCTGATGTGCATGTCATGCAGATTGACTTGCTTCGTAGAGGCGAGCGTTCACCGCTAGAGACAGAGATTCCGACCGCACCCTACTATGTGACCCTTAGCCGTATCGAAGAACGCCCAGAGATTGACGTGTGGGCGATTCAATTACAGTCTCGTTTGCCCATTGTCCCCATACCATTGATTATGCCAGACAGAGATGTGGCGTTGGATTTGGGCATGATTGTTCGTTCGGTCTATCAGCGCGGTGGGTATGGCACACGGATTGACTACACACAGCCTGTGCCACTGCCAGCGTTGGATGATGAGCAGAAGGGTTGGGTGAAGAGATTGTTTGCCCGCTAGCTGTACAAAGGGGCTAGAATCCATATTATGACAAATGACAATTCTAATCAAAACGAATTACTGCAACAATACCTGCAATGTGTCACTCAACTTGAAGACGCCATCGCTGACCTCTCTGCCGACATCCTTGACAAGTCGCTCCATGAAAAGAGCTGGACCATTCGCCAGCAGAACGATGCCTAACAAAAAGAGGGAACCAATGTCTATACAAACACACCTGCCACCAACACGCGGATTTCCCGTTACTGAGTTTGAAACGCGCCTTGACAACGCACAGCGGTTGATGGCAGAAGCCAACTTGGATGCGTTGTTGCTGACGACGGAGCCAGAGGTACGTTACTTCACGGGCTTTCTGACCCAGTTCTGGCAAAGCCCAACCCGCCCTTGGTTTCTCATCGTGCCACGCTCTGGGAAACCTATTGCCGTCATCCCCGCTATCGGTGCAGAGTATATGTCACGCACATGGTTGGATGATGTTCGGACATGGCCCGCACCACAACCGCATGACGATGGCGTTTCATTGCTAACGGAAACGCTGCTGGAGGTTTTGGGTGATCATTCATCTCGATGTATTGGGGTACCGATGGGGCATGAGTCGCATTTACGAATGCCACTCAACGATTTCTATCAGGTCCAAAATCAGCTAGGCCAAGTTGCATTTGTGGATGCAACCCCGCTGATTCAGCGTTTGCGTGTCGTCAAATCGGAGGCAGAGATTGCCAAGATTGCGTACATCTGCGACCGCGTGTCTGCGGCATTTGAGACATTGCCAAACCTGCTTACCACGGGACAGAGCCAGTTAGAGGTATTTCGCATCTTTAAACTGGAATGTCTGCGACAAGGTGCCGATGATGTCGCCTATCTAGTCGGTGGTGCAGAGCAAGGCGGCTACAGCGATATCATTTCGCCGCCCTCAGACAACCCAACTCAGCTTGGCGATTTGCTAATTCTCGATACAGGCTGTCTATTTGACGGCTACTTC
>JBCCFC010001271.1:0-3856 GCA_039029935.1 Chloroflexota bacterium | reverse complement strand
TGGGGGCGCATGGAGAGACGTTGGCACAGATGTTGGCCGATGATAGTGAATTGCGTGACCTTGCCCAGACGCCGTTGATGTTGAGTGTGATGACTTTGGCTTTGCAGGGGGATGACCGTTTGAGTGACAACCCCGACCGAAGCCCTGCACAACGCCTCTTTGACCGCTACATTCAGCGTATGTTCCAACATCGTGGACTTGAACACAAATATACAACCAGTGATAGTGATGCGCTGCGCACCATCAACGTCTATCGTCGAGAGCTTGTGGTAAACATAGTTTTGTGTGTAGTCGTATTTAAACGTCTAGCTGTTCATGAAGCCAATCATCGACGCCCTTGGCTGCTTGACTAAAGTTTGCCCCAACCAGTGTAATTGGCTTTGCTTCTGACAAATATTTCTGATAGTACTTTTTGTTGTGTATTTGATTGAGAGCTTCTTTCGCAGTTTTGTTGAACTTGAACTCAAAGATATAAATATGGTCCTTCAATGTTATGATACTGTTGCTCTGCCTTAAGAGGCCGTAAGATAGAAAATTTCGTAATATAAAACCATAATCAAACACCACTTATTGTTGATTAATTGACAATAGCGAATTTCGACATCACTGAGTTCTTGACGGATTCCGAGCTATCTAACGACTTTGTAAGGCAGCGCAACAGTATCATATAATACAAGGATGAAGTATGGCCGAACAAATTCTCAGCGGTGGCAACCTCAACAACGTCGTTCGCATTGATAGCACAGTACGCCGCACAATGCAACCTTGGAGCGCAACCATTCACCATCTCTACCAGCATCTCGACGCACAGGGGTTTTCAGGGTGTCCAAAATTTCTGGGCATTGATGAGCAAGGACGTGAAATCCTCTCCTATTTAGAGGGCGAAGTGGGGTTTGTGCCGTATCGTTGGCGTGAGGATGGGCTGGTGCAGGTCGCAGAGTTGCTGCGAGCCTATCATGATGCTACTATCGACTATGTGCCCCCCGTCGACGCTCACTGGCAGTATGTTTACCTCGACCCTGCCCGTCACGAAGTTATCTGCCACAACGACTTTGCCCCTTATAACATGATCTTTCGAAATCAACTGCCTTATGCTGTGATTGACTTTGATTTGGCCGGACCAGGCCCCCGTCTGCGTGACTTGGCAATGGTGGCCTATTGGTTTACCCCGCTCTCCTTTCATGCCAATGATATGGTGGACTTTACCGTAGGGGATGTACAGCGCAACAGCTATCGGCTCAAGTTGTTGTGCCGTGTCTATGGCCTACCTGCCGATGACGCATTGCTTGATATGGTGGGCGATGTGTTGACGATGCTATGGCGGTATCCTGTCCAACAGGTGGCAGCGGGTAGAACGGAATATCAGAAGCTGATTGATGAGGGGCATACGACCCATTGGCGACATGAATGGGTGGCCTTTTGTCAACACCGTGAGAAAATAGCGCAGAATTTGTGAATAGAACTGCGAGATGAGGTGACAGCAATGAATTTCACCACAGCATTAGACCACCGAGGTGGCATGAATGTTGCGTCGATTCGTCCAGCGCAAACAATGCTTGCGCGTATTGCCACTGAATCCCAAACGGGTCATGAGACTGTCAGTCGTATTACCAATGGCCTGTACGATGGCATTGAGGGCGATGCTCTGTTGCGTCCTCTCTTTCTCAAAAACTTGGCAAAGGAGCGCGAAAACCAAAAGGATTTCTGGGTCGAATGGCTGGGGGGTGAGCCAAACTATACCCATCATCACAGCTATGACAGCTTACGGCTTCGCCATGCCAATGTCTATATCACACGCGAATCTGCCGAGCAATGGCTGTTGCATCTGGAAACATCGCTGATGGATGCCATTGCCGATGCTGGGTTGGTTCAGGAAATCTTGGCTGTGGCACGCCCAATGGCGTTATCACTGGTCAACGAATCCAAATTGCCAGAAAATCTTGAGGATTTGCGCTGTCGTCGAGATAGACCGTTTCGTGACTTGCGCACATTGGCCGAAAGGGGGCGTACCGCAGAATTACTGGCTGCAATGGCCGCGGCACCCTCTTTGCAGGAAGATGCAACCATGATGGCGGGCGTGCTACACCGGGCGGCAATGAAGGGGCGTACAGAAACAGTTGAGGCGTTGATGACTGCTGGTGTAGACCCCAACCGCGCTGCTCCCTACAAAGAAGGGTTGATTTTTCAACACCTCATGCTGACACCGCTTTGTGTAGCCTTGCTCAAAAAGCATGAAGAAACAGCCGCCTGTTTGACGACACATGGAGCCGTCTATGATATTTTTACTGCCGCCTATCTCGGCAATGTAGAGGTAGTCACACAGCTACTCGATGCGCAACCTGCCCTAGCAAATGCAGAGGACCCGGCCAATGATCTCTTACAAACAACGCCGCTGTTCCATTCCGTGATGGGCAGACAGCGGGCTGTTGTGGAACGACTATTCACACGAGGTAGTGTCGTGGGCAAGAATAGCACCGTAATGGTCAAGTTTGCTGCAAATCATGGGGAGGCAGACATACTCAACCTATTGTTGATGAATGATGCTGGTGTAACTCGCATTGGTCCAGGAGACTGGGTATTGAAGCCAACGATTGCCAAGCTGTTGCTTGACACAGGGGCGGATGTCAACTATCCTGATGGCGAGTGGATCAAGCGAGCTTGTACCGGCAATCATGGACAGCAAGATAATCCAAAATTGATTCGTGCATTGTTGACCTGTGGTGCGAATATCCATACAAGACTACGCGGCGCAACGGCACTCCATTACACAGCCAAGGCCAACTTTTTTGAGTCAACCCGTTTGCTGCTGGCAGAAGGCGCGGATCCCAATGCTGTTGATGAAATAGGTGAGACGCCACTGTTTTATGCGCTCAAAGCAGGAAAACGCGCCGATATTGCGGGCATGTGTGAGACGTTGATCGCAATGGGTGCGAATCCGCAACATGTAAATCATAAAGGTGTCACACCCTTTCAAGCTGCCAAACGTTCTCGACGTGCCGATAAAGATGTAATTATGCAAGTGTTAACATCTGCGCCACTATACTCAGGAGAATGAAACATGGATACACTTCACACCGAACGGCTGACCATCCGCCCATATACAATGGATGACCTGATAGCTGCACACGAGATTTTGGACAAAGACCTATATTGGTCAGGCCCCGATTTCTCATTGGATAAACGGCGCAATCGTCTTGAACGTGATATCCATCTGGCGGATTGGTCTGATGTGGGTGGGTTATATGGTTGGCGCGCCATCGTGTTGCGAGACACAGAGATGTTGATGGGGCAGTGTGGCTTTCTGCCGGGGTGGTATTCACCCGAAAAGCAGGACCTCTTTTTCCCACAACTTTTTGGGGACGCCTACACATCTAGCCCCTACGCCAGTTTTGAGATGGAAATCGGATATGCCATCGCCAGCAATCATCAACGCAACGGATATGGTGCAGAGGCCATCAATGCCATCCTTGCCTATGCCTTTGACACGCTCAGTTTCAGCCGCATCTTTGCCTCCACCAACCGCAGCAATGTTGGGTCAATTGGCTTGATGCATAAGGTGGGGATGCGCACTGCGCCGAATCCCGAACACCCTGAGTTGGAGTGGCCCGGTCATCCGTGGGTACTTGGTGTAATTGAAAATTAGCTAACCAGGAATCAATTATGACACAGACAACCACTTTTGATAAAATCGGTCTACCATTTCCTCTATTCAAAGCGAATATATCAGACGCTCATGAGTATGCGACGAACATACACTGTATAGTGCCCCCCATTGTCAAGACCAAAAACTGATGAAAATAAGAACCTATCCGAACCGAAAACTTGCCATGAGGGAGGGCGGCATTCGCTGTTTGGC
>JBCCFC010001270.1:0-3860 GCA_039029935.1 Chloroflexota bacterium | reverse complement strand
GAGAACAGCCATCTTCTGTGTCGGTCACCATACGGCAGAGAATGGGGTCTTTGATGCCCAGTGTCTTTGGGAATTTTTCGCGCAGTTCCCAGATGGACTCAGCCAATTCATGCGCCTCTTTCTGCTTCTTGAGTGACCGCGATTGATATTTGCCACGTCGGAATTTGCTCAACGAGACTTCATAGAGGTCAATGCTGTCCACATCCTTGCTTTGGATAGTTGTTCTAAACATTGCTTATGTCCCTTTCGATGATACCCTGCCCTACAAACCCAATGCCGTATTGACTGTCTTGAGCAACTGAATGGTAATCTCGCCATAGTAATACTGGAACCATTCCTTCTGGTCTTTGCCGTAATGGGGTCGAGTCTGCCCCAAGTAGTGTAGCTCTTTCTCCTCGGCAAAATTAGTGACGATGCCAAAGTTCAACTCATGCAATTTGGTTTCAAGCCGTACAAACGTGGCAATCCAGCCCAGTGCATGAGCGATATTCTTGTTGCGACGTTGTGCCTTTTCAATCGCCTTCCATGTCTTTTTGAGTCCAGCGAATGATTCTGGCTCAGTCTGCGTTGGGAAAATAAGAATGTCGGCAGCGGTCAAGACCGAAAAGTTGAGCATGTCCGCACCGGGGCTTGGGTCAAAGAGAATGACCTCGGCCTGTTCAAGTGTCAGCGATTGAGTGGCTTTGTCCAGATTGTAGATGGCCCGGTCCTTGCGCTTGACCGTTGGTAGACCCAGTAATTCGCGCTTCTCGTTATCAAGCCATTCCTCAACCGTGAGCCAGTTGACCACCTCGGTCAAATCATCCGATGATGGCACGATGGATGTGTTTTCGTCAATCTCGATGATCGCCTCGCTGATGGGAACATGGTTCTCACCAATCACATCCCCAATCGTATATGTGGGTCTGGCAACATTGAACTTGGTTTCAGTGAGATTGGCTTGGGCATCGCAGTCAATAAAGAGGACACGTACTCCCGCTTTGCGCAGCAGCTTGCCGACCTCATCCACCGTCGTCGTCTTCGCCACGCCACCCTTGAAATTGTAGAAGACAATCCGAATCGGTCGCTTCAGCAACTGAATGGCTGTTTTGAGAATCTCAACCAGTTGTGCAATTTCATGGTCATTTTGGTCTAGCGTTAATTTATTGGCTGGTTTCATATTGATTATCCTTTGTCTGAATGATTGAGTTGTAGACCTGCCACAACCCTACGTTACGTTTTGTTTTGTCTCGCTTTTCGCGTTTTTGAGTGTTGGTGAACTACTGGCCGAAAATGTTTGCTGGCAAACACTCGGCCTCTCGCTTAACAGTTAGTCGACTTGTAAGTGTCCATTGGGGCATATTCGGTTTGTACCATGGGTTTGTATTTCAATCCCCGTCATCATTTTATAAACGACAAAATAATAACTGTAATTGTCATTTGAGCCTGTTCGGTTTGTACCATGGGTTTGTATTTCGGCCATAACTATCAGTCTGTTGCCCTGAGTATTTACCAGCAAGCATTCAGCTATTTTCACAAACCGTTATCTGTCCAATATTTGCTGGTGGTCGAAATTAGCTGTATTTTGACAGAGTTCGGTTTGTACCAAGGGTTTGTACTTTAGCCATAGCTGTACCCCTGTCGACCTGAGTATTTGCCAGCAGCAGTCAGGTATTTTCACAAACCGCTCTCTATGCAATGTTTGCCAGCAAACATTGGTCCCCATCGCAAACCGTTTCCCATCCAATATTTGCCAGCAAACATTCGGCTCTTTCACAAACCGTCCCCCAATTCGATGTTTGCCAGCAAACATTCAGCACACCTAATCCTGCCATGTAAAGTCACCCTCATCGGCATCCAACACCATCCAATCTGGTTGGTCCGACGATGGTGGCGGCAACTGTGGCTGTGCATACCCCTGTTGTGGTTGACCTTGTTGCGGCGGTTGGCTTTGCTGCTCTGCCTTCCATTGCTCACGGCCCCACTGCGTCTGCATGTTCTGCCCCTTCTGATACTCTCGGTCAGCACCAGCAACAGCACGGTACGTCTGATGGCGATAACGGTCCGTCTGGGCATCACGCTGTGCATAGGCCGCGATACTACCAAAGGCAATCTTGATGGCGGCAAGTGAAAAGAGAACGCCAGCTCCCATTGCGGCTAAATGTGTAGCAACCAATAACAGACTATATGCTTCATCGCTGCTGGAGTTGCCTTCAAGCCAATTGAGAAACCACATCAGAAAGAGCAGAACCGCGATAATAATGATGGTGATGGGCCACATGTTGTTGTGTGGTTGTCGTCTCATCGAACCTCCTTCCATCCAAGTCAAGCCGCCGATACCATCTGCAAGACCTTGTCTGTTTCGTTGAGCTTTTGCCCACGATGAACGGCTTGACATTCTTCAATCGACATCTTGCCCACGGCATATTTGACATTGGCAAACGAGCGATCATTCTTGCTACCATAGACTTCACGGCAGGTTGCAGACAGACTGTCATTCTCCGCATAGATGCGACTGATGTAGACACGCTCGTCAAAGGATTCGGGAATGCGCTTGGCGTCTAGAACCGTTCCAGAAGGAATCCCCTTTCTTGGGTTGCTAGAACCGTCAGAACTGGTTCCAGAACTGGTTCCAGCGGTTCCAGAACCGTTCCCAGAACCGCTGCTGTGATGGCTGGAACCGCCAAATTGGTTGTCAGAACCACCTGTAGAACCGCTAAAATGATTTTCAGAACCGCCTACAAAACCGCCATGCTCATTTAGATTGCCTATCAATTCGCTTTTTGAGATATCTATCCCTTCCATCTGGGCGAGGTGTATTGGCCGGACAATCGCCTGATGCCATTGATGATGTCGCCATTTGTGCTGGATGATATTGACCACATCAGCCACACCATCGTCGTCGATAAAGTAGCTCTGAATGCGTGATAGGACACCGTTCTCAATACGCAAGAATGCCCCCTTGCCAACGAGCGAATGCGCACCTGTTCCCGCCATCCCCGATGCTGTATTGGCATCGGTGGCACTGGCGACTCTGCCGACCAGACGACTGGGTAGATTGGCTTTGACCAACGACCCCAACACTTTGGCCGTTGGCAATTGGGTGGCAATCAGCGCATTGATGTTCTTGGACCGCCCAATGCCAGCGACACTGCTAATCATGGCGATGATGTCTTTGTTGCCCTGAAACTCGGCATACTCATCAACGATAAAGAGCAGACGTGGTTTGTTGGCTGTACGGTGTGTCTGGCGTTCATTCTTGATGCGATACACATACTCAACCGCCGTGATAGCATCCTCCAAGGTATAGGCGAACTGCTTGACATGGGGCAATTGCTCATAGAGAACAAAGTCCTCATTCTTAAGATCGATGCCAACCACCATCAACTCTTCAGGTGGTGTCATCAGCATCAACGAGAGTGTGGCAATACGCATAATCGTGGTCTTACCACTCCCCGTTGTGCCAGCCACCAACGTATGCGCCGCATTCGACAACGACAAAAAGCTGTTAAGCCCTCTGCGCTGTCCATACCCATACTTCCGACCCAGCAACATCGTGTGCTGATGCTGCAAGGCGGGATTGCGATAGTCCCAAAATTTAGGGGCCGGATGCGGGTGCGGCACTTCAAAGTAGGTGGGCTTTTCATTGAAGCGCACGGTTAGTTCTTCATTCTTTCTAAAGTCAGCAATGGCAACCTCAACGTCTTCGGTCAGTTTACGGACATCACTTAACTTCACCCCTGGTGCACGGATAATGCCATAGGCAATGAAGGCATTTCCGGCAATAAAGGAACGGCCTTTCACTGCTGCCGCCTTGACCCCCAGATGCTGTAGCGTTGTGTTGATGATGGTCATTTCATGACGAAAAAATTGTTCGTACT
>JBCCFC010001269.1:0-3870 GCA_039029935.1 Chloroflexota bacterium | reverse complement strand
TATACGCTGCACTTTATCCAAAGCGAGGGCTGGGGCTGGTTTGAGTTTACCTTGAGCCAGGGTGGTGGCCCCATCAGTCATACGCTGGCCTTACTCTTTGGCTTTTTTATGGCATGTGCTGTGGTGGCTGGTGGCGTTCTGGTTTTATTGGTAGCACTGAAACTCTACATACTGTGGTCATCGGCTAGGCCTTTGCAGGCATAAAAAAAGCTTGTCAGCAGGTCAGCAATTCAGCAAGTCAGCAATTTCAGCACTTCGGCCTGATAGTTGATCCGCTGACCCGCTGACAAGCTGACAAGCTGACTGGCTGCATTTATACTATCCTATGCAACCACTTTTGACTATTCTTCCGAGAGCGTCAAATTGAGAAAAATGGTCCTATTTGCAGGGGCGACTGGGATTATGTATAATGGGTGAACACTGTTTCTATGAATTCTTGGGTGAATTCTAAAATTTATTGGATATTAGGGATACATCAGGATAAAATCTTGGAAAAAAGTCAAAACAACCATTATGATCTAAACGAGGCTCCTTTTGAATTGGACCCAGAACCGCTCTTCGACCCCGCAAGTACGCCTCCACTAACAGACAAGCAGTTGGCTGAGCGCGTGGCACTTTTCAAGTCATTCTTTGCGCAACTGACACTTGAGCAAGATGTCTATAGCCATGAAGATCAGATCAAGTTACGGTGGCCGAGGAAACTCACGGCACCAGCCAATTATATTGCTCGACTACGCCATGTTGACGGACGCATCTTTGCAGAAGCAGAGGGCGAACAAGGCGACAAAGGAGACCGCACGTTTATTCAGGCACTGTCAATTCCCGATGGGGACTACGAAGTTATCTTGATGCCTAGTGCCAACGAATATTATAACCAAGGGGTACGCGTTGAATACAGATTGCCCTTGACAGTCGTGCGCACTCAATTCGTAACAACACCCACACATATGGATGTAACCGTTCAACAGCGCGAGCGAACGCTGGAACTGCTGCGTCATGCAGTAGCGCAGAATGATGGTGTGTTCTCAGAAGTAGGCAAGATGGCCGTAGAGTGGTGGACCTTGGTCAAGCCCGAGCGTGTTCTCGCTGCTATTGAGCGCATTAATAACGAGCCAACCTCACACCTGCAAGAGTTGGTTGGGCTGCTTGCACTAAGAACACGCTTTGGCATGCGTCATCACTTCCCCAAAGAGGTTATCGAATCACTAGACGCACTGCTTTGTGGATTTGACTACCAACAGCCAGCCGCATCCATCACAGATCAACTATCCCTTTTGTCTGGCGAACTGCTGGCAAGACAACATTATTCGCCAGACATGTTGGCAGATGGTCACAGGTATGGTGAGCGATATTGGGATGATGTTGTGGAGACTCTTGTCCCCTTGCTTCAGCAAATTTCAACACATGGGTTTACAGACCTATCCGGCGACGCCCTAGCACAGATGATTGTAGCTCTCTGTCCTCTGATAGATGAGGCAAATTCTGAGTCAATCTGGGAAATTGCTGCCATTGTGATGGATAAACTGCTGGCGACGGTGGCACTCAACGCCTATCAAGGGGTCTATGGAACCGACACACTCAATGGGCATGGCGCACCCCTTGCTGGTGTATCAAGACTCCTCTGGGGATTGGGTACATGGAATCAGCATATTGCCGCAGCCGTCAGCCTTGCCTGTTGCGATAATTATGTCCTGCCACCCGTCATCGCAGCGCTAGGGCTTGACCAATCCGCAACAACATTGACAACGGAGCGACATGGCGACATGGATGATGTAAGACTAGATCGGGTCAGTTACAAAACGCCAGACTATCTACTTTCATCAATCCGAAATACAGGGCATTGGCAGGCAACATTAGGACCGGATGCAATTGTATCGGTCAGCCCACTTGTCAACGTTGTCCAATCGCAAGTGGCGCAATACAACGACTGTGTAATTTCATTGTTCAACATTCGGCATAAAACTGTGGATGCACCAATTCAGATACAGTTTCCGGTGGCCGCGTTTGATGATTCGCAAGTGCGCAGTCACTGGGCGTTTGCGGCCAAAGGGGATACGTACCTTGCTATTGCCTCTTCTCAACCAATACAACGGGTATCGCAAGGCGAACGAGCGCATCGGGCATTGCAGCTATCCGAGAATGCATCTAGCCAGCAAGTGGTTTTACTCTGCCAGCTCGGTCATGCCCTCGACTATGGCTCGTTTGACAACTTCCGCAAACAAATCTTGGGCGCAAGACTTAATTTTGATGGCTTCTCCGTGCGCTATCGCAAGCTGGGTGGGGATAACCTCGCCTTTGGGTGGGATAATTATCTAACCATTAACGACCGTGCCCAACCTATTGCCACTGATAACCATTATAGTGGACCCAATTGCTCGACCGATGACTGGCCTGCGTCGGAGTTGTTGCTAGTGCATGGTAAGCAGGCGGTGTTGTTGGATTTGGGTGAGATGTAAAGCCGAAGGAGATATTTTCTATGTCAGAACGTAACTCAAAAGTACCAGCAAGCCCTTTTCCCGGAATGGACCCATATCTGGAAGAAGGCAAGCATTGGCGGGGCTTTCATGGTCATCTTGCTGTAGAAATTGTTCGCTCGCTCAATCAACGAATCACACCCAAATATGTTGCCCATATGGAAGTTCACACGGCTGCACATGAGTTAGTCATTTCACAAACGCCGCCTCATATCCAATCTGATATCCATGATATGTATCCTGATGTGGCAATTTTACAGAACAACCCGAACGCAACCATGACAGCCACACCCAAATCCATTGCCGTGATTGACGCCCCCTTTGAACGAGTCTTTCAGCGACCTGAAGCGGACAAACTACGAACGGTTCACATCTATCACTCAGAAACTCAAGAGGTCGTTACCGCTATTGAGATATTGTCACCCGCCAATAAAGTGGGGGAAAATTTGCGTCGTTATCAGCAAAAACGTAGCCGCATCATCGAATCTGATGTTCACTTGATTGAAATTGATCTGTTGCGTGGTGGGCACAGGCCAGGCCCGGAGGTACGTACATTGCCCACTGAAACAGATTATGTGCTTCTGCGCAATAGCGAACAGGACGATGTCTATCGCATTTCAAAGATTTGGCCTGTCGCCATCAACGAGCCATTGCCAAGCATCCCCGTTCCCTTGCTCTATCCTGATGGTGATATTGCGCTTGATTTCGGGATGTTACTCAATGAAATTTATGCAATAAACCACTATCATCTCCTGATTGATTATAAACAGCCGCCACCATCCCCCAAACTGCGTCCAGAGATGGCAGCATGGTGGGATAAGCAACAACGGCAGCTTGTCTAGTCATAGGTTATAGGGGTACGTGTCCCGCTAATCCGCTCTTTAAAAGGAGACACTATGGACAACACAACACAAGCAACGCTAAATTCATTGGTTACACAGCCTATCGAAACACTGGATGGCCCAGAAATCTTTCAACATTTACCACCGAACCGTTGTGGCGACGCCGACCGTGCCTATATGAACGAAGTCTTGGATGATGGCTTTGGTAACAAGGAAGCGGCGGGCATGGTGGGGCGATTTGAGCAGGCGTTTGCCGATAAGTTTGGTGTTGAGTTTGCCATCAGCCATAATTCTGGATCGGGAACGATGCTCTCCGCACTGTTGGCAGCGGGTGTGGGACCGGGCGACGAGGTGATTGTGCCCACATGCACGATGGCCGCAACCGCGTTGGTGGTCGTTCAGGCGGGTGCAGTGCCAGTCTTTGCCGATAGCGACCCGCGTACATTTAACATCGACCCAGCCGATGTGGAGCGCAAACTGTCTGAACACACAAAGGCCATCATTCCCGTCAGCATCTTTGGTCTGCCGCCTGATTACGAGCGACTACTCGCCAT
>JBCCFC010001268.1:0-3871 GCA_039029935.1 Chloroflexota bacterium | reverse complement strand
GTATCACAGATTGATTATCTGTGGCGCAGGTAGCCAACCTGCGATACTTTCCTTGTCTATATTCGATATTGAGAAAATACCTCTATTAGTATATCAAATATTGTAAATTTTGTGGCTATTTGAGCATTTGGGCAAGACCTTTGGGCAGTCTGGTTTCGCTCCCCGCTAGACCTCAAATGCTAAAAGAGCAAGACCACGCTATCATCATGATAGCGTGGTCTTGCTCTTTTTATCGTCATAAATGTGAGCATATTGTGAGGATTCTGCTATAAAACTGATAGACGCGTGAGAATTTTTTTACCGTAAATCATTGTATACTGTGTATGGTAATGATGAACTCCATGAAGACATAGTATATAAGGATAAAAATTATGGCACACAAAGCAAACCATTCACTTTATGATAAAACCATGATCAATCATCAAGCGTTATCCAATAATTTATACTTCTTGACAATCAAGATAGCAGTGATTTGTTTCGCGATTGCGATGCTCGCTAGTTGTTTTTATTCGACCTAGCGATGAGGTCACTCATGCCCCTATGTGTAACAATACTACCGTGCCACAGTCGGCAAAAATATCCGATGTATCTGCACTGGCTCGGCCAACAAACTGGGTGTGGCACGGGCACTGGCAGCAACCATGCCCGTCTGCACGGCGGTCATGAGCGAGCCGCTGCTGTCGTCGCCATCAAGTGACCAGATCATGGCCCCACCCAAGTTGTGCTGATGGATGTAGTCCATCTTGGCTGTGATGGTCTGAGCATCGTCATAGCTCCAGAAAATGTCCCCATTGTATTTCCACACGGTGCCAGCGATGGCATCTCGATAAATGGGATAAGGCATGTTCTTGATGACTTTGTAATCCTCAAAGCCTGCTTCCCATACACCCTGTGCCGCACCTGTTGCTGATTGCCACAGACCATTGTTGACATTGGGTACACCACGCCAGCCACGACCATAGAACGGAATACCGACGACGATTTTGCTGGCTGGCACACCTGCGCTGATGTACCCCTGTACCGAGCTATCCAGTGAATAGGTGTTGAGTGGATAGTTGTAGGGTTCATCGGGTGAATTGTAGATCGGTGCGTTATGGCCTGTCAAACTCTCCCATGCGCCATGAAAATCATAGGTCATGATGTTGATGTAGTCGAGCGAATGATGAATCTGGTCAAGCTCGAGTAGGTCATATTTATCCTTGCCCGCACCTGTGGCGATGGTCAACATCAGGCTGGGGTCGATGGCGTCCAGTTGACGACGGAATTCCTCCAAGAGTAGGGTGAAGTTGCGGGTATCCTCTGGTCCATGTGGGTTGCCATTGCCTGGTGCGCCCGGATATTCCCAGTCGATGTCGATGCCATCAAATAGCCCTGCCGCAGCTCCCACCCCGCCTGCGTTATCCGCAAAGGGCAGGTTGCCGTTGATGTAAATGTCGATACACGATTCCACCATGCGTTGACGCGATTCAGGCGTTTTAGAAGCTTCGTGGAACCCAGCAGACCATGTCCAGCCACCCAGCGAAATCATCACTTTAATATGGGGATACATGGCTTTGAGCTTCATCAACTGGTTAAAATTGCCACGCACAGGTTGGTTCCATGTATCAGCCACACCATCCACACTCTGCGCAGCGGTGTATGATTTCTGATAGTCAGCATAGGCGTCCATCACACCAGTCTGCGTGACCATGATACATTCGCCGTTGACAACATTGCCAAAGGCATAGTTGATGATGGTGATTTTGTCGGCAGAGCCGCTATCCACAATATTTTTGACATGATAGTTTTTACCATACACACCCCATTGGGCGAAGTAGGCGATGACTTCTTTGTCAGTGGTGGGTGGCTCAGTGGTGGGTGGGACAGTGGTCGGTGGCTCAGTGGTCGGTGGGACAGGTGTTGGTGGCACGTCGGTGGGCGGTACATCCGTTGGTGGTACTGGCGTTGGCGGGGCAGGTGTATTGGTTGGTGCTGGTTGTGGCGTATTGGTGGGCGCAGGTGCATCCCCATTACAGGTCACGCCATTGAGCGTGAAGGTAGTGGGCAGACCATTGTCGCCATTATACTGCCCACCAAAGCCAATGTTACGCGAACTGCCGACAGCAATACGCTGGTTCCAGCCTAGATTATTCACAGTGACAGCGGCTCCCTGCTGTGTATAGGAGCCATTCCACAAGTTGGTAATCTGCTGCCCATCAAGGAATACCCATGTCAGCACCCAGCCATCAATCGGCGCGTCGCCATTGTTGGTGATGATTACGTTGGCGTTGAACCCGTTATTCCATTGGCTGGTGACAGTGTAGTCCACTTGACAGACAGAACTGCCCGGTGCAGATGTTGCTGTTGGTGGCGTAACAGAGGTTGATGTTGGTAATGGCGTATTGGTCGGTGGTGTAATTTGTGTCGGTGTGCTGGTCGGGATTGTAGTAGGGATTGTAGTAGGTGTCGCCGTAGGAACCGTAGTCGGTGTCGCTGATGGCAGGGTAATTGGTGTAGATGTTGGCGTCGGTGCAGGTGGGTTGGTCCCTTGGCAAGCGGGATGGTTGAGACGCAGATTCACAGGTGCATCATTGAACCCCGTCATCGTTGCTTGGAAGCCAACCGTGAGTGATGTGCCGTTGGGCAGCGAGCTATTCCAACCTAAGTTTGTCACTGAAACATCCTTGACATTTTGCGTAAAGGAACCATTCCACAAGCTGGAAATCTGCTGGTTGCCCGTAAAGGTCCAATCGACCTGCCAGCCGTCGATATCTGTGCCACTGTTGTTGGTGAGCGTGACTTCGCCGACAAAGCCGTTGAACCACTCGCTGGTCACGGTGTAGGTGACGGGGCAGGAGCCGTTATCGCCACCATCATCTGGTAGTGGTGTGGGTGTGGGTGGCACAGGTGTTGGTGTGACGACAGGTGTAGGCGTTGGGTCTGTGCTGTCATCATCAAAGTCAATGTCGATACAGGCATAGAAGGCTTCGGGGCTATCGCTGCGTTGCCAGATATTGTAGATGACGTGCTTACCAGTTTTGTTGGTTGGAACAGGACAGGTCATGCGATAGCGTTGGGCTTGCAGGTCCACTTCGGTGATGGTACAGAAGGCATCATCCTCTAAATCAGACCATTTTAATGGCTGCGTCGGGTCATAGCCATCCTTGGTGACATAAAATTCAAAATACTTGGTCGAGTGAGGTGCAGTTGCTAGATAGATAAATTCAAAGTTGCCATTTTCGTCGGGAATCAACGACTGTGTTTCCCAATCACTACGAGCCAAGTTCATACCTGCATGTAGATCACGGCCACCACCACACAATTCACCATCCGGCACAAAGGCTTGGTGGTCGCCGTTGGGCAGTTGGTTGATTTCGTTCCAGTCATAGAGTTGTTGTGTGCCAGATGCGGCAACGGCGGCACGACAGGCGTCCGATTGTGGGCTTTCGGGTCCTTCCAAGAAACAATTGTAGACACGGCTTAATGGGCGTTCCATGCTGCCATGCGCGTGGGCTGGTGAAGGGAATAGCATGGCAATCAGGATGAATGCCAGCATCAGTGCCAAGGGATTTGTCAAACCACGCAGTAACGTTCGCTGTTTTATGTGTGTTGTATTGTGTTGGTGTAATGTACGCATAATGATCACCCCTGTTTTTCTCTGTCTATTGTTTGGACGACTATCCGAATGCGCCCTGCTTTCATTTTGTTCCTGATCAAGAATCAGCATGTTTTGTTATCATATCCAATGGTATGTGGTCCGTTTTTGTCACACTGAATCTTAATTTATCCTTACATAAGTTTTCAGCTATAAATATAACAGAAATAAACGGAGGAAACCTACAAAAAAACTACAAATTTTCATATCTACAGTGTTAAGTGCAATTTAGTCTTC
>JBCCFC010001267.1:0-3871 GCA_039029935.1 Chloroflexota bacterium | reverse complement strand
CACGCAAGCTACACAATCAACCACTGCAGCTACAGCAGCAGCAACAACAACTAGCAGCAGGCTCATCTAGCAAGAAGCGATCACTTCCAGGTGGGACGCACCGAGCCTCTAGTGCTCTCCTATGCGCAGGAGCGACTGTGGTTTTTGGACCAGTTGGCAGGTCCGAATGCCACGTACAATATGCCAATGGCACTGCGGTTGCGCGGCCAACTGCATGTAGAGGCACTTGAAGCGAGTCTGCAAGAGATTGTCATGCGGCATGAGAGTCTGCGCACAATCTTTGTGACCACCGATGGCGACCCTATTCAGGTAATTCAAGAGAACACCTTACAGATTAACCATATAGACCTCTCTGGCCTAACCGCTGAAGTACAGGAAGCCCAAATCAGACGACTCTATCAATCCGAAGCCGTCCGTCCCTTTGACCTCAGTCAGGACCTGATGCTGCGTGCCACCCTGATTGATTTGGGAACAGTAGAGTAGCTGGTAAGCAGTCGTCGCTTATTCGTGAACAGTGAACAGTCACCTCCTCATCTCCTCACCTCCTCACCCCCTCACCCCCTCACCCCCTCACCGGGGAGCCTTCTGGCCCACATCCTGCTGCTGACGATGCACCATATCGCCTCAGATGGATGGTCGATGGGCATCTTCAGGCGCGAACTCTCGGCTCTGTATGCCGCTTTTAGCCAGAACCAACCATCGCCGTTGATACCGCTACCCATCCAGTATGCCGACTTTGCCCTCTGGCAGCGGAACTGGTTGGCCGATGCGCGGATGGCAGAGCAACTGGCTTACTGGCAGCAACAGTTGGCAGATGCCCCCGCACTATTAGAACTGCCCACCGACCGTGTCCGTCCCGCCATGCAACAATTTAAGGGTGGACGCCAAGCCTTTTCACTGACACCAGAACTGAGTGCGGCTCTCAAGCAGCTTGCGGCCCAATCGGGTGCGACGCTCTTTATGGCGCTGCTCGCCGCCTTCAAAGTCTTGCTGATGCGTTACACTGGACAGAGCGAAATTGTGGTTGGTTCACCGATTGCGGGTCGCACCCATGTCGAACTGGAATCACTGATTGGGTTCTTTGTCAATACCTTGGTCCTGCGTAGTGACCTCTCTGGTGACATCTCATTTGAGCAGTTGCTTTCGCAAGTGCAAGCCACGACGCTGGATGCATTCCGTCATCAGGACATCCCCTTTGAGAAGCTAGTCGAAGAACTGCAACCCGAACGCAGCTTAAGCCATACGCCACTCTTCCAAGTCATGTTTGTCTTGCAGAATACACCGAGCAGCCGCATTGACCTGCCCGATTTGCAGATGGAACGTGTGCGTTTTGATGCTGAGGAAGGTGATGGTGCGGCCAAGTTTGACCTGACCCTGACTATCAATGAGACAAAACAAGGGCTACGCGGGGCATTCAACTATAATGCCGACCTCTTTGATGCCAGCACCATTGAACGCATGGTTGGTCATTTCCACATGTTGTTGCAGGGCATTGTCGATAATCCAGCCCAACCGATTGTCCAACTGCCCATACTAACGGAGGCTGAGTATCAGCAGATTGTGCATGAATGGAACGATACCACCGTTGATTTTGGTGAACCCCAGACCATCCATGCCCTCTTTGAGCAGCAGGTTGAACGTACACCTGATACCATCGCCCTTGTTTTCGAGAACGAGCAACTGACTTATGCTGAACTTGACACCCGCACCAACCAACTAGCACACTATTTGCGCAAAGCAGGAGTGATCACCGAAACTCCAGTTGGTGTTTGTCTGAACCGCCACTTTGATCTCATCATCTCTACTTTGGCAATCATCAAAGCAGGTGGGGTCTATGTTCCGCTTGACCCCACGTATCCACTGCACCGCTTGCAGTTTATGGTCAATGATACAGGACTTAGGCTAATCCTGACTGAAACCGATTTGTTGATGCGCCTGCCAGCCTTGACACAGTTGGTTGATATCAAGAAGTTAGACTTACATAATTACCCAAAGTGCCGCCCTGACGTGAATGTAACAAGTGAAAATTTGCTTTACATCATGTATACCTCTGGCTCAACAGGACAACCCAAAGGAATCGAGATTGTTCATCGTAATGTCCAGCGTCTCGTCAAAGAAACCAACTTTGCTCAACTTGATGCCACCGAGACGTTCCTGCAATTGGCCTCTCCTTCATTTGATGCGGCAACCCTTGAAATATGGGGTAGTTTGTGCAATGGGGCCAAGTTGGTCCTTTATCCCGAAAGTCGGGTTGATCTGCAAAAACTGGCCTTAACGATCCAAGAATGCAACATTTCAATTTTGTTTTTAACTACTGCGTTGTTTCACCAAATGATTGATTACAATCTAGAGGGTTTACGTCCAATTAAACAATTATTGGTTGGGGGTGAAGTTACATCGACTCAACATGTTCAAAAGGTGATTCACTCTTTGAGTCCACAGACCCTTTACATCGCCTGTTACGGCCCGACTGAAAACACCACATTTACCACAACAACTCCGATTACCGATGTCTCAAGATTAGCATTGTCTGTCCCTATCGGTGTACCAGTTAGCAATACACAGGTTTATATTTTAGATAAGGTGCTTCATCTGACCCCTGTTGGTCTACAGGGTGAGTTGTATACAGGTGGGCTAGGCGTTGCACGCGGTTATCTCAACCGTCCCGAACTGACCGCCGAACACTTCATTGAACACCCTGAATTTGGTCGCTTGTACAAGACTGGAGATTTGTGTCGCTGGTTGCCAGACGGCAATATTGAATTCTTGGGACGCACAGACTTCCAAGTCAAGATACGCGGCTTTCGGATTGAATTGGGCGAAATCGAGAGTATGTTGCTGTTACAAGATGACGTGCGCGAAGTGGTGGTCTTGGCACGGGAAGATGACCGTGGTGACAAACAGTTGGTGGCGTATGTGGTGGCAAGTGGCAAGCCGCAAGTGGCAGGTGCAGAGGCGAACCTCCCTGCTCACTTACGTAGTGCGCTTCAAGAGAAATTGCCCGACTACATGATTCCTTCTGCGTTTGTGCTGTTGGATGCTATGCCACTGACACCGAATGGCAAACTAGACCGCAAGGCTCTGCCCGCACCTGAACTGTCGCATCTGTCTACCGCCACCTTTGTGGCTCCGCGTACAACGACAGAAGAGAGCGTGGCGGCTATCTGGTGCGACGTTTTGGGTCTATCACAAGTGGGGATTGAGGACGACTTCTTCCATTTGGGTGGACATTCGCTGTTGGCAACACAGGTGGTCTCACGGATTCGCGTGGCCTTTGGGATTGAATTGCCTTTGCGCACCCTCTTTGCCACACCTACTGTATTTGGGTTTTCGGAAAGTATAGAAAGATTTCTGGTCATCAAAGAGATGCAAGAAATTACATCGTCACAAAAAGAAGACTACGAGGAAATCACAATATGAACAATATCCATGAACTTATTTCTGAGTTTAATCAGCAAGGTGTGAAACTGCAAGTTGAAAATGAACAACTTCGTATATTCGCGCCAAAGAATAAATTAAACTCAAAAACGATTGAACGATTAAAGGCAAATAAAGCAGAAATCCTTCAATTTTTGCTAGAGTATCGAAGTGACGTAGTAGATACTAAAATCGAGTTGCTTTCACGCCCCAGTCGATTACCACTCTCCTATGCGCAGTAACGACTCTGGTTCTTGGACCAACTGGCAGGTCCGAACGCCACGTACAATATCCCAATGGCACTGCGACTGCACGGTCAACTGCATATTGAGGCACTCGAAGCCAGCCTGCAAGAGATTGTGAGGCGGCATGAGAGTCTACGCACAGTCTTTGTGGCAACCGATGGCGACCCCATCCAAGTGATTCAAGAAACTAGCATACAAATTAGCCACCT
>JBCCFC010001266.1:0-3875 GCA_039029935.1 Chloroflexota bacterium | reverse complement strand
GAAGGTGATATTGATGATTCATCCTAAGTAGACCAATGGATCATCAACGTAGGCTTTGACTACGTCAGGGTCACGACTGACCGCATCGGTGTCTAGTTGAACAAACTCGCGTTTGGGCAGGTATTTTGACATGAATCGTGCAATGGGCTTAATAAAAAAGGGAACCTCACCCGGCGGCTTAATCGCTGGCGCGGATAAGATGGCCCCAATGAAATCGGCTTGATGCTCAAGAAGATAGGCAGACGCA
This sequence comes from Chloroflexota bacterium, assembly GCA_039029935.1. GTDB lineage: Bacteria > Chloroflexota > Anaerolineae > Caldilineales > Caldilineaceae. The sequence goes on along the minus strand of JBCCFC010001266.1, from coordinate 3,628 downwards.
ATCAGTCCACCCATGCTATGCCCTAACAAGAAAAATGGGTAATCTGCCGTTTCCTTTGTCCCCACCTCTTTGGTATGCACAATATCAAAGTACAGCTTGAGCGTTTCTGTATAATCAGCAAAGGTTTCCACATGCACTTTTGTGCCATCGGAGCGACCATGCCCAAGGTGATCAAGGCTATAGACCGCATACCCTGCTGGCACAAGCCGATTTACCACATTCATGTAGCGCCCGCTATGCTCCGAGAGACCATGCACAATCAGAACAACAGCCTTGGGCTTTTCTGGCCGCCAATATTGGTAATAGATGTTGGTGTTGCGAATTCCGTTAAAAAAACCTTCTTGATGTTGCATGTTGACTTGCCTTGTTTAACTTTACTTTATGCGTAAATCCTATAGCTGTGCGATCAGTTCTTCGATTTGTGCCTGATCGAACCGATATATCTCATGACAATAGTGGCATTCGACTACAGCTTCACCCTCTTCATGCAATGCTTCCAACTCAAGCCGCCCCGTCAAAAGTAACGCCTGTGTTGATCTTTGCAAGCTACAGTCACACGTAAAGGACAGAGGGCGTTTTTCGAGGATATCATACTCGAATCCGGTCGATTCAAAAATCGTGGCAAGAATACTCTCCGGTGTTTCACCATCTATCAACATATCGGTCACTTTGGGCAGTTTCTTGAGCGGCTCCATGAAAGGTGTCAAAGGCGTATCCGCCTCCTCCTCATCGTCAATCGGTCGCCACTTTCCTGGTAGCACCTGAATCAAGAGACCACCCGCCACCATCATCTGGTCATGATCATCCAAAATTGCATCTGCGTGAATGATACCGGGATTTTGGTCCGACTGTTTGAGAAAAAACATGATATCTTGATTGATGTCACCTGAAACCAATTCCACAACACCTTCGGATAATCCTCTGCGCCCCAGATGACGCACCACTTTGAGCGAACCGCGACTCCCCAATGTGAAAGGCAGATTGCGCAAGGGGACGGTGGCAGGTAAGGAAACCTGCGGTTCGGCCACATACCCACGCAGACGACCATAGCTATCGGACTCAACCAAAACGTGCCGCAGTGGTCCATCGCCAGAAAGTTTGATAGCAACCTTCTGTTTTACATTCAAGAGTGCCCCCATAATGGCCGCGTTGGTCAAGCCACGCCCTAGTGCAACGCTGGCATGGGGGGATGTTTGGTGGCGGCGCATCCCTTCTGCGGCTAGGTCTGTTGTGATACAGGCAAATGCGCGCACATCCGCCTCTTTAGAAACAACACGAACAAGATAATCTGACATATTAAAACTCCGGATAGACTTGAATCATAATCGGTAAATCACCCACAACCGGCTCAAGAAACTGGATTTCCCGTCGCCCACGCGCCCAACGGTAGCGATACCATGTATTTTCCATTTTATCAAAGACCAACAGCGTATCGTCTAGCGTATCGCGATAGACAATACTATCAAAATGCTCGGATAGAGAGTATAGATCATCAAATGTTTTTATTGGCATTTTGTACCTTGCTTAACCAATCGATCACCCGATTGCGCATCTTGTTCTTTTTGAACTCAAACCAATCGTCACGCTCTTCTGGAAAATCTAACAACACATCTTTGAAACGACGAAACGCACCACGTCCATTGATGGCGCGCCATAGTTCACGCTGTACCCGCCGATCATCCACCATCTCAATGAAGTCTTCCATGTCATGATACGCATCCGACGATGTGATACTGGGGATTTCAAGATAACGAGTTTCAAACTCACGCTCGACACGAATCGCCTCAATCAACTGCGGCACATCCCATTTTTGGACTGTGCCATCAGCCATCAAAGCTGCTTCTAATTGCTCGTCGGTCTGTAGTTCGTTTTCATTGTACTCGCCATAAATCCGCTCAATCGTGAAACGCATATCTAACGTGACCGTGACCACTGCCCCCGTCTGCATATCGAGGTAATGGCTGGCTTCAAATCCGTTGTTATTAAAGAAGAAGGAAAGTTCCTCTAAATCAACAGAAAATCCTTTTAATTCAGCGCGGGTGCGGATAAACTCAATCGCCTCATCAATAATGATATCCAAATCATAATCCAGTGTTGCCACATGATAGGAATCCTCTAGCCAAAGCAGCCGTTTGTCTTTTGAACCGACGTTATCCATCATATAGGGGCCATTCTTTGGGGCAAGCAGATGGTCTTCACGTGCTTGCATGATGAGAATCGGTGTTTTTAAGCGCTTTAAAATAGTGTGGGTAACACTCAACAACAGATAGACTTGATGAAAGGCGGGGGTGGGCATAGCGGAATAGTAGATTTCATCCACATTGGGCTTCTTCGTATCTGGCTCATCATTGGGAATTTCGCCTGGCGCATCCAGTGAAAAGAGCGAGGCAACCCGATCCGCGTCCCCAAACAGCACTGCTCCATTAATAGGAATCACACCTGCAAACCGGTCTGGATACATTGCTGCCATGTACAGTGATAGGATTGCACCTAACGACTGTCCCGTGATAAAGATTTTGCTACAGGTTTTCTCAAGTTCCTCGGTTGCCCGAAGTACATCACGTACCCAATCGTGCATCGTGATGCCAATCAAGTCCTCGATTTCTGTCCCATGCCCCGAAAGCAAAGGGGCAGATACAGTAAACCCGCCCTCTCTGGCGAGTGCCACCGCATACGCTCGAACCACCTGTGGTGTACTGGTAAAGCCATGTAAGACGATACAACCGATATCATTGCCCTCTCTGCCTTCAAGAAAGATTGGTTCGGCACCGGGTATAATCTGTATATTCGACATAAACACCTTCGTTCTGTATTGTTTTGGATTGGGAAATCAAGAGATGTATCTCCTAATTTCTGATAACTAAGTTTCCCCTCTATTGTATCGCTACTTTGCGTGATGATACAACTTTATCAAAACAAAATAAAGAATAGGAAATTGAAAATGGGAAATTGCAAGAATTGAAAACGGAACCATTGCTTATTTTCAATTTCCTATTCCTTCAACATGCCATTAAACTGACGCGCCACATTGAGAATGCTGATTGCAAGCTGAAAATATTCGGCTGGACCAAGCTGGGCAATGTTATTTGTGCCATCTTCGTTTTCATCACCGTCGCTGACTACCCATGCAAAAACCGCGCCTAGCAATGCCCCTGCGACGAGACCAATCACGATGGATTTTGTGCGTTGATTCATTGATTCTCCTGTTGGTTTACGCGGGGATCAAGCTGTTGTATGATGGTTTCGACCCGCGATATTGTTCGTTGTAGTTGTATCACCGGGGTACTTACGCGTACGCCAACTGTCTGTGTTTGGCTTTTAAGCGCATGGCTATAGGTTTGACCCCGCTTTAACAGTCCATATAGGCCATTGTGCGCGGCATTGACGCCACGTACAATAAAGTAAAATATGGCAAGCGGGATCAAAAGCATCACAAAACATTGGATAGATAGCCACACAATGGAAATATCTCGTAAGAGTGGTAAAGTCATTTCTACTGTCCTATTTAATCTGCTTGCTGTGCCAACCTGAGTGCAAATGCAATCTCTTCCTCTTTGGTTGTTATTATACCATCAAGACGCTGATTCCGCAGAGCCGCCAATATCGTACCATACATGGGGCCTTGGGG
>JBCCFC010001265.1:0-3876 GCA_039029935.1 Chloroflexota bacterium | reverse complement strand
GCCATTTTCGTCGGTCGTGGTTGTGGCAATGATGTTCCCGTTTGGTCCATAGAGGTGAATAGTCCAACCTGGAATTCCAGGCTCACCCGGGTCTTGAACACCGTTGCCATTGCGGTCATAGAACTTGATGCCATAGATGCCGCCCCCTGGCTCACGTTGATTGCCAAAGTCCAGCCCTTCGATGACCTGCCCGCTGTCTAGCTGCACTTCGTAGACACCAGAATCTGGGAAGGTCTGTGTCCAGCCATCGGGAATCACTTCACGCACAATATAGAAACCAGGGTCTAGGTCCATAAAGCAGTAGACGCCATTGGCATCGGTCGTGGTTGTCGCAATGAGGTTGCCATTGGGACCATAGAGATGAATCGTCCAGCCCGGAATCACTGGTTCGCCGGGGTCTTGGACGCCGTTGCCATTGAGATCATGGAACTTGATGCCGTAGATTTCACCACCACCCGGTTCGCGCATGTTACCAAAGTCAACATTGTTGACCACTGTGCCGTTGCCCAAAGTCACGATATGCGCACCCGTTGCGGGGAAGGTCTGTAGCCACCCCGGTTGCAGGACTTCGGTCAAGGTATAGGTGTCCGCAGGTAGACCCATAAACCAATATTCGCCATTGGCATCTGTAACGGCACTCATGACACCACCGACAGCGTTCTCAATCACAATGGTCCAGCCGGGTAAACCGGATTCACCCACATCTTTGACACCGTTGCCATTGGCATCATGGAACTTCATGCCATGAATCTGACCTCGACGTGTGTCATCCTTGCATTTGCCCGCGCTGCCTGCACGATAGATGCCCTTTACTTCATCTTCAGTCAACGCACGTTTGAAGAGTTCGACCTCATCAATATCGCCGCGGAACAAACCTGTGCGACTGGATGAACGGCTGGCGATACGCAGTGGTCGGTCGTTGTCCAACGAGTTTTGACGGATCAATGGGTTGAAGGTATGGACCAATGCACCATCGACGTAGATTTTACCGCCATTCTGATCGCGCCGATTAACAGTCACGGCAATCAGATGCCATTCACCATCGGCCACGGATGCTGTCGAGATATAGTTTGTACATGATGAGAGTGCAGGATTGCTGGAACACGCCCATGAGCCACTGCCATCGGCCATCTGGAAGCCGACACGACCATTGACCAAGAAGAGCGAGTAGCCCTGCGTGTCGGCAACACCATCTTCATAGCGTTTATCGACAATGACCTTAACACCATTGGCATCACGTGTGCGCACCCATGCATCAATCGAAAAGTCGCCTTCACCAACATTGAGTTCAGGGCTGCTGGCGGCTTCGACATAGTTCGCGCCATTGAAACGCAGTGCATTGCTCACCATACCCACAATCGGTGTCGGGCTGTTGAAATGTGTACCATCATCGGGGAAACCAGCAATATCGGCGGCAATCGAGCCACTGATTTCATCAAGCGGCCACCATGCCGACATATCGGCGGGTGGGTTGATACAATCTTCGCCACAACACTTTTCGACATGTAGCTCTATGTAATCGACCGCCGTGTCATCTTGGACAAAGACATCCAGATCACCATCCTGCAATGCAGCCAGAATATTGGTCACACCGAGCGCGTTGGGAGGCAGGTTGGCAAGGTCTAACGAGACCGTTGCCATATCGCCCGGATTCCAACTGCCGCCAGCCACTAAACTGCTGATTCGTGCGCTCCAGATGATCGTCCCATTTTGCATAAAGCCGATGGTGTCATTGCTAACCAGCGAACTTGGACCCGCTTTGAGTTGGGTCACAAACTTGGCGTTGGTAATCACACAGTCACCCGAAAGACAGGTGTCCGTACTCGATGTGCCAAAGGTATGCAGGAAGAAGCGGTTGAGAATCGTGACATCAAACTGCGTCAGCACTGCCCAGCCACGTGATGCGGCCTCAGCCAATAACGCCGCGCTGGGTGTGGACGACTCGACGCCGTTGCTCAGGTCAAAGTCGTCGTTGATACCCGCTGTACAGCTATCGGTCTCTGGATTGTCACAAGGTTTGGTGTTGCCAAAGTCGATGCCCTCAACGGTTTCACCAGCCGCCAAAAAGAAGAAATGATAGACATTCTCTGGATAGGTTTGCACCCAGTCCGCTTGCCATTCCTCACGTACAATATAACGACCCGGCTCCATATCGGTAAACTCATAGGCACCATTGACATCAGTGATAGCCGTGTGAACAGTCGTACCCGTAACATCCATCGCAACAATCGTCCAGCCTTCTAGCCCTGGCTCACCCACATCACGGACACCGTTGCCATTTAAATCATGGTATTTGATGCCCTGAATGATGCCCTTGGTGGATGATTCGTCAATGTGCAGCGAGCCGTTACAGACTGTATACGGGTGGGGTGGAACGCCTGTACCGCCCCAAGGCGCGCCCGTATTGACAGTTGCAAAGGGCGTCGGTGCAGTGGGTGGCAGATAAAATTCGACATCGGTGTTGGCTGGCAAGTTATAGAGTACGTTGGTGGTCTGTGTGAGGCTGAGGTTGCGGACACGCACGGGTGAGAGCAGAACAGCCCTGACCTGAATAGGCGAGTTGAGTGCCAGATACACAGGGTCAACTGTGAGCCGGATACAGGCTGGCTCTTGCTTCTCAACATCAAAATTCCAAATCGAGAAGTGGCTGACCTCACCGACATAGCGACCATCTTGCAGGACTGCTTGTCCCTCTTCAACCCAAAGCCCACGCCCGGCGTTATAGGACCACAGTGGCACACTGGACACTGCTTCAATACCATCGATGAGTGGAATCGAAATTTGGGCCGTAGCATTGTCGGCTAAGTTGTAGATATTGCCCTCGGCGTCAATGAACTCAGCATAGAATGCCCCGTAGGTCTCCAGTGCCACCAATTGACCAGCCGAGTTAACCCCAGACATGTCACCGACCATCGCTTCTTCAAGGATATTATAGCTGTAGAAGAGTACCTGTAATGGCACTGTCGCTGGATTGCCGTTTTCATCCACCAGTTCGTTGGCATTGATCTCAATCCGTGCGCCATTGCGGTTTTCCAGTGACACCATGCCATTCGCATCTATGCCGACCAAATCGATGCGTTGTGCTTCTTCGAGCTGAATCCTGAGCGACTCAATGGCAACGCCGACGTGGATGTGTGAGAATGGCACATAGCCAAATTTTTCGACATTGACGACATAGCGGCTGCTCGTTGCACGAGGTACATAAACCTCAAACGTGCCATCATCATTGGCTTGGACAGAATGCCCGTTGATGCTGACCGTGGCGTCGAGTGGATTGCCAGATTCATCGACAATCGTGCCTGCCCAGCGGTCCAACGGGTCTTGGGCGAGGAGAGAGGTAGGGTTAAAGAAATTCATGCCAATCGCCAACAGCAGCGACAGGGCAATCAATAGGGCTGGGCTAACTAGACTGGTACGCCGCTGTTTTGGCGCAGCCCAATCCCCAGCATCATTTTGTTGATACGCGTATCGTTTCATCGCAAAATGCTCCTTAAGTTGTATTGATTGTTGAATGTGTAGAGTGCTCTGTTACTCACTGCAACTATCCCAGACCGGCAAGTACTACGGATAGTTGCGGGTCAGCACTTCAGCGGGTTAGCACTTCAGGCTGACAAGCTGACTGGCTGACAAGCTGACAACCTGACTAGCTGACTAGCTGACAACCTGACTAGCTGACAAGCTGACTGGCTGACAAGCTAACGCACTATGGACCATCTCGTGGCATCGTACCCTCCTTATGAATTTGGATATGACAACTAATTATGATATGCTGCAATGGAATAGAGTCAATGGGGTGCGCCCCTTATGCTGTATTTGATTGTGAGGAGATGCTGCAGACCGGCAAGTCACTACCAGCGTCTCCTTTTTTTATTGGGT
>JBCCFC010001264.1:0-3880 GCA_039029935.1 Chloroflexota bacterium | reverse complement strand
CAGCCATTTCAAGGCTGATGTATCTATAGATTATGTAGCAAAACAGAGGGTCACTAAAGGTGAAATTTAGGATATATATTGGATGGATTTCACAGATTATAATATGAACAACATGAAAACAATGGTAGAAGAGTAACTAAAGAACGTAGGTTGCCTACAGATTTGTTCCCTGTAATCTGCGGTGATTTGGACACGAGTTAACAAAGCAGCTTAAGGCATTTGCCATTATTCATGCTTTGGGTATCGGACAACCAAACTACCTCTATTGTACAAAAATACTGGTATTTAGACAAAGTGAGATGTAGACATACGTATCCAGTATTAATTACTGGTCGCACATGACGCTTTTAACGATAGAGAAGATTCTAGGTGAAGACATGAAGAGGTCTGCTAGATGGGTCCAATGGAATGAGCATCCCTCAGCCCATTGGACCCATCAGGTACGGGATATAATTATTTCGGCCAAGCCCCCGAACCATAAAAGGTTAGCGGGCTATCAGCCCCATGATAGTCGGGGGATAGACCCAAGGCCGCTGTCCCATTAACCTGGATTCTGGAGAACTCACCCATATGGTAACAGTCGAGATTATAGAGTTTGTTTTTTGTGCGTGTCCAATAGCCATTGTGTGTATAGAGCTTACATTCCATTCCCATCGGGATATATGAATTGTACAGTCGCCGTGTATTGCCAGTTGGGTTGGTCTGGCTAAACTGCCTTGCCATATATTGTGACCAGCGTGTCATGTTTTTACTTGCTTGGCTGGTGGGCGGCAAGACTGGCCCCGGACGTGGCGTAGGCGTTGGTGTTGCTCCTGAGTTTGATCCTGTATTTGAGCCTGAACCACCACTACCGCGAACTCTGCCACCCCCTGTGTATGGACTCTGGGGTGTAGGAGCATCATTGATTGAATTGTTTCTGGTGGTGTGAGCGTTCTGGCTGTTATTGGTAGCAGTGTCGTTACTTGAACGATTGCTTTGGGTATATCCGCTGGTCGGGGAGCTATTTGTGGATGAGCTACTTCCCCAGCCGAAAAAGCCACGACCAGTAGAGCGACTACTCGAACTTCGGCTCCCACCGCTTCTGCCGCCACCGCCACGACCACCACCGCCACGACCGCCTCTAGCGAGTGCCTCTTCTGGCGATAGCCCAGCCCACGTCGCTGTTACCAATGCAATTGACCCTATGATGAAGGTACGTCTATTCATATTTGTTAGAGACTCCTATGTTACTATTTTGTAATTTATCGAAGTTATTATGCATGTCTCACGTATTATTAAATCGTGGCAACAGGCTATGGAGCCTGATCGTACCAGATGAGACTCACTTGTTAATAATACGTGAAGACAGGTCACTTGGTTGCAGGAAAATCGGTGAATGACCTCTATGGTATACATATTTAATAGCTCAGTCCAATGAATGGCAGAAAAATACGGTCTATGATAGAAACAGGCCGTGCATATCTGACCTCGCGCTGCCTTTCATCACAATACGCAATATGTGGATACCCTCTGCTGTCAAGAGCCAGTGATGTATGCCCATCTAGGTCTACTGGTATATCAACCACCCTAATCCGCCATCCAGCCTCATGCTGAAAGGCGTATTTCATTGCAGCTTGATCTTGATCAAAATAGGTAGTGTGAATCTGTCCCTCGCGATCTTGCACACTAGATATATTCCACCCCACACGCCCTTCTGTATCCACATCCTCCAACGCCCAAACATTGTTCTGCTTTGTTGCATAGCGGAGATCATCACTAAGAATATACATAAGACCTGTTTGATACCGTGAATAACTGATATGTGGTTGATCATGATCATCCACGACAATTGAGCTATGGATTCCTGCGCTAACACCGTTAAGCGTCAGTGAATCGACGACCTCTGTGAGCCAGCTTGTGCCTGAAATGATGCCATATCGCAGCCCGAAATCACCTAAATAACTAATATGAGGCTGTTCATTTCCATCCAGCGCAATCGAGATACCACCAGAGCTAAAAACAGGGTCAATCGTTCCAATTTCCCACATCTCGCCAGTCCAATGAGCATATTTGGGTGTTTGACTTCCAGCCACAGCGTCACTGCCAAGATAGGCAATATGAGCCTGGTCTTGGCTATCAAGAACAAGTGACGGGTGCCACCCCCACTCCTCGTTGCCAATCACCTGGATAAGCCATTCCTCTCCATTCCAGCGAGCATACTTGAGTTGGTTTTGAGCAGAATCTCGATAGCTGATGTGTACATATCCTGCACTGTCTAGTGCAAGCGAGCTATGCCTCCCCACATATTCTGAGGAATCGACAACCATACTTTCCCAGCCGGATTCTCCCCTCATTCCATAGAGTAGGTCTCCCTCATCCCACGCGTAATAGCTCAGATGTGGTAGATCGTTTTCACCCAACGCCAACGATACGTTTGTGTCAAAACATCGTTCACCAGTACTAACTGTCTCAATTTGCCATAAAAATATTGTGTTGACTGTCTGTGCATACAATCCATGAACCGCCATGACAAGTGTTAGCATGGCGATCGCGATTCGTACTGTGACTGTTATGATGATTGGTAACATAATCTCCCCTCGCTCTTTTCAGAAATGTGTAATCAATGATTCAGTTGACTTTAGTCAAAATGATAAAGGCATCCTACTCAGGACAAAGAACAGGATCGCAGGTAGCCAACCTGCGCTAAAAAATGAAGATGCCTTTATCATGTATGAACGAGTGGTTATTGTTTTTTACTCACAAAAATCATCATCGGGCTTGTACTGGTCAATGAACCTCGTTCCCACGAGCCATAACGCTCTACTAACGTGAACCCATTGTAATGCAATAGTGCCTCCACCTCTGGTGGGTAGAAGAATCGCCGTGCGAGTGGTGCATGGGTGACAAAGGTCTTCCCCTTGGCATCCTCCTTGCCTTTCCAGCGACGCACTGCATCCTCGTGAAAGACCTGCCGCACGAGGTCATATCGCTCAGTGCCAGAGACATTGACCTCATGTCCCGCGAGGTCAATCACGCTGAACCAATGTTGCTCTTCATCGCTGTTGACCATGCGTGTTGGCTGTAGCATGATCATCGTCAGGACAAACAGCCCATCATCTGCTAGATGCTCATGGACACGAGCCAGCACAGCCTCATGGTCTGCCCGCTCCAATAGATGAACAAACGATGCCCCATTGTCGATGATGAGTTGAAACTTCCGACCCAGTTGGAAGGTACGCGCATCACCCTCTGCCCATTGGATGGGCAACGGACGCTCCAGAGAGGCTGACACGGTGTCAGCCTTGCGCTTGCCCTCCATCAGCATATCCATCACAAGGTCCACCCCTGCGACATCAATGCCTCGTTCTGCCAGCGGAATGATGAGCCGCCCTGTGCCACAGCCCAACTCTAGCACAGAACCGCCGCCTGCATGTGCGTCCTCAGCCATTGCCAAGAAGAACTTGAAATCATCTGACTCTGGTGAGAAGAAAGGATCGTTCTCGATATCATATAAAGCGGGGTCTTGATAGTCCCCAAGATTCGCAAAAATTGCATCCTGCGTTGATGCTACGTGATTTGCCTGATTATTTGCCGTTGACATCATAACTCCTGTTAAAATTGATTGTACTGTTGTTAACTACAACAGTAGACCGTGCCTATTGAAATCCCAATCTGTTGGGACCTAATAGGCCGACCCAAAAATTCATGTTATCCCAGAGAAGCTCAAAAACAATCAATATAAATATGTACAGGAATCGAATTTAGTGGCACAAGGACAGTATCGCAGGTTGGCTACCTGCGTCACAGATAATCAATCTGTGATACCAGTTTATACTTTCCTCTTCAAGCACAAGGACAGTATCGCAGGTTGGCTACCTGCGTCACAGATAATCAATCTGTG
>JBCCFC010001263.1:0-3890 GCA_039029935.1 Chloroflexota bacterium | reverse complement strand
GTATTTTTATTGTATTTAGTCTTAAACTTCAAGTTTATCGCAATCGGGTTTCTAGGTTCTATTTAGAATCATAGTGATATTCAAACAATTTATACCATGTCAAAATACATACTCATCAGTCTTTTTGTGATTATCGCTGCGGTGTTGGTCAACATCAATCATGCGTGGACCAGCCCAGCGACAGAGAAAATTTTGTTGGATCAAGGGCATGGAAATGGTTACACGTTGACAGAAGAAATTGTCAGCAGGACCACAGGGCGGACGATTCAGCCCTATGATGGCCCTATTGATGGCGTCTTTCCAAACTATGATCGTTTTATGCAGCTTCTTGTCGATGCGGGCTATATCATCGAGACAAGCAAGGAATCCACGATTACCAGTGCGCTGTTAGAACCCTATGCCGCGTATGTCATGATCCGGCCATTGGTTTCCTTGAGCGCAGACGAAACATCTATCTTGCAGGCATATGTCGTCAATGGTGGTTCGTTGTTGTTGCTGGGTGATATCCCAGAGCAAGATGATTCGGGTGCGGCGGTACGCGGTGTCATTCAGGCGTTTGGGGCCATCATGAACAATGATATTGTGCGTGATGTGACGAATTCGCTGGCAGAGGACACATCTTACATTACCTATAACAGCAACCACTTCCCCATGCCATCCCACGCCATTTTACAGGGGATTAGTACCATTCAGACCTATGCTGCCTCCTCTATGGAGCCAAATGAAGCCATCGCGATGACCACGGTTATCGAGTCTGGCGCACAGGCAATCCCCGCAAACAAGGTCATCGTGTCCGCATATGACTATGCACTGGGCCGGGTTGTGGTGATGGGTGATGCGGACCTCTTTGCAACAACTTTTTTTGATAATGACCCTGGCATTACGCGTGGAGACAATGAACAATTTGCACTGAACATTATCCAGTGGTTGCTAGAAGAGCGTACCACACCAGACCCATCCCCTATAGCCACATCTACACCGACAGTCACGTCAACGGCGTCAGTGATGCCCACGCCTACAACAGAATCGCCCACTGAAGTATCGACCGTGGCAGCGACTGCAACATCACTTGCAACAGGGACTGCAACAGCGACCGCTATAGCGACAGCGACGCCTGCCGATACGATGACAGCCACATCAACACCGACAGCAACGCCCCCGCCATCGGCAACACCCACCTCGACTGCCACAGCCACGCTGCCACCGCCACCAGCCCAAGTCACGCCCTCTCTGCCTATGCCAGCAGTGGACGTGCTGTCTGACACTGACGGTGATGGGTTACTAAATATTACAGAGTTGAATGGCTGGAGTAATGTCGAGGGGACCTTTACCACCAATATAGCCGAAGCAGACAGCGATTTTGATGGTTTGGATGATGGGGAAGAGAATCTATATAATACCAGCCCGCTGGATGAGCGTAGCCCAGGCATCTATGTCCGCTATGAAGAGTCGATGCAAACCAAGGAGTATGTCTACTGGGAGCCAGTGGGGACAACCTATATCGGCTTGACAGGGGCGGTTGTGCGACGTGGCTCACGCTTCACGGTGAATGGTCCACAAAGCGCAACGCTGGACGTGCAGAAGAGTGTCCCATCGCTGACAGACTTAACACCGATTGTGCAGAGCAATACTTCAGGCGCATCGTGGACCTTTGATGTAGGGCTGGCAAACACGGTTGGCGAGTATACAATGACGGTACGTAAAGGCGATTGGTCAAAATCACTCAAACTCTATGTCATCTTTGAACTGCCACAGAACATGACTGTCCAAGCCAGGGAAACCTATCTCTATAATGATGACCCGTTCAATCGGCGTGATGAGACTTCGGTATGGTTCTCGACACTAGAGGAGTATGACGACCCTGCCAATCGTGAAGTCCACAGGGCGATTGGTTTTGGCATTGGCTTCCAGAACGACCAATATCTGCCCTATGTCTTTGAGCAGGCTATTCGTGCAGTGAATGGCTCCACTGACCCCACGCAGGCAGCGGTGCAGTTGGCAAATTGGACTGATAGTGTGACCCGGTTTGACCCTACACGCTATAGCTTTAACATGTATGAGGTCGTTTATGCGCCAGACCAACGCAATCAGTGTTCCAACATCGGCGCGGCATTAACATCGTTTAGCCGCTCTGTAGGCATCCCTGCCCGCTTGGTAATGGTGGATTGGGATGGATTTGTCGTTGGTAGTGGCTATTACGATCATGCGACAGAGGTATGGCTGAATGGCGAATGGCTGACCATGCGTGGGTACAATGTAGCGACGGGTGGCGAGGATATAAACATTGTCGGTGGCATTGTTCCCCCAACCGCGCTCTTTGATTGGGGACTTCATTACTACCCCTCCTACTACAGCGATGTGCTTGTCACAGCAGGCGATAGTTGGGACTTTAACCATCTCAACAGCAGTGCGCGCAAAGCCTATGTGTGGGAAACCAGTGATCCCTTCAACATCCAACGCGGGGAGTGGTTGGTAACACAGCATACCCCCTATTGGGGCTGGCAGGCTGAACCTGTTTTTGGCGGTGTTCCTGTTGCAACAAGCCGAACTGATATGCCGACCAAAGAGGAGCAGGGTACGCCTATCGCAACATTTACAGACAGCTTTGCGGATCGGATTATTGACAGTGATGGTGACGGGCAAGCCGATGAGCTGGCAATCACGGGTGAGGTGATTATCTCGGCGACCAACGAATATTTACTTCTTGCATCCTTGGCCGATGCGAATGGTAACACAACCGCAAAGAGCACGGCGATGGCAATCAGCCAAGAGCGTCGCTTCTTTGAGGCTGGCACTCATGCCTTTGAGGTACGTTTTTCTGGGCAGGATATTTTTGCCAACGGGGTTAGCGGCAACTATCTATTGCGCGATCTGATTATCAGCAACCCACCACGGGACAACCCGACTGCCATCGAAATCAATGAATATCTGCTCGATTCACGCCATGATGTCTATACGACCCAAGCCTACGATGTCAATGAGTTTGAGACATCTGTCGCCTATCTCGTTGGTGACTATTCAGATTTTGGTATTGATCAAAACAACGATGGTCGATTTGAGTCGTTGGCCGTCAATATTGATGTTGGCATTGCTGCGCTGGATATATATACCGTGACAGGTGAATTGGTTGATCAAGCTGGGACATTTATTGCAACAGGTCTATGGGTTGGCTCGATTGCACCCGATGTTGCCCAACAGACAGAGAACCAATCGGTCCAATTGTTGTTTGCCAGCGATGCCATCAACCGGGTGCGAACAGGTGAGGACAGCACATTTACATTGCGCAATGTGCGTCTCTCTAACAGCAATAATGTATTGGTCGATGTGGATCGGGATGGATATGTCACCGAAGAATATCGTACCGAGCAATTTGCAGGAAAAGCATCGTTGGTGACACCCACACTGTTGGATGGCTCGATTGATTATCAGGTGGCCGGCCAGGACACCAACCGTAATGGTCAGTATGATTACTTGCAACTTGATGTAGACATTCAGGTCGCTGAGGCGGGAACCTACCAACTTGAGGGCTGGCTGGCCGATGCTGATGGCAACTTGGTGACATGGGCAACTACGGATGGCCTTGCCCTGAACGCAGGATCACATACGCTGCCATTACGCTTTGATGGCATCACGATCTATGCACACGGCGCAAACAGCACCATTGCCAATGTATACCGAGGATTCCATCTGCTCAATTTAACCATTACGGCTGTTTCATCTGAAAACGGTTTCGAAATCAGAACAGTTGTAGATACGATGGAAATGGCAGAATTGGCACAGGGTTATCAGATTACGGATTTTGAGTCGGGGACCGTTCCGCCCGATTCAATTGAGTTGAAGCAGTTCTTGCCGTTGATTGTGCGCTAGTCTGTTACCAAAATTTCATCTAC
>JBCCFC010001262.1:0-3894 GCA_039029935.1 Chloroflexota bacterium | reverse complement strand
TTGCAGGTAGGTTTTAGTTTTTTCTACGGAAATATCGAATTCCAGGACAAATGATATATTGAGCACCAGGTTTTCCGACCTGCTTTACAACTTGGCTATCTCAGTTAAAATCACGTAGTGAAGGTGCCACATTCCCTTTAAGCCAAACCCGCTAATTTACCTATCATTTTGGCGAAGACTCGTCATGACAAACTTTATTCATCTGTACGAAAAATAGAGAAGAAAGCAAAGATGATACAAATTTGTAAACTAGAGGAAAATAATCGATGAAGAAAAATGCACATAAAATCATGCAACAACGTAAACAAAAGCGGTTGGGCTGGATACCCAAACTGTCGTTGGCCTTGATGATCTTGTTCCTGCTCCCCGTGACGATAGGCATCTTATCCAAAACCCCGATGACCAAAGCCGCAGTCATGGTTGCCCCGGCTGCCCAAAAAGCCACCACGCCCAACACAGAAATTATCCTGTCAATCAGCTATGACGGCACAGAACCCTTTGCCGCAGATGCTGCTTTTGCGGGGAACACAGATGGTCAACACACGCCCGGGCTGGATGATAACGCCAACAACAATGTCGTGCGTACCTTTGACTCGATTCAATACCGCATCGACTACAACGTCAACGAGGTTGATGCCACCAATGTGGTCATCACCGCCGTGCTACCAGATACTGTGGGCGGGTTGAGTGTCCCAGGGCTTCAATGGATTGTTGATCCAGATTTCCCGATGGTGGCTGGCTGTGATGTTGCGACCAGCACCATCAGTGGGGATGGAAAAACGTTGATCTGTGTCATTGGCGATCTGCGTGAAGGGTCAGCGGGGACGATTTTTCCGATTGCAGAACTCAATGATGCCGTGACAGGCATCGACGATGAGGTGATTAATCTGACTGCAACCATTGATACAGACCAGACGACGCTCGTCACCTCCAACCAAGTCAGCACCACGATTTCAGCCTCATCCAGTGTTGACTGGGTAAAAGGCGCACCAATCGAGTATGCAAGTGTGACCAGAAATGCAACGGGCAATATAGGGCGTATCTATGTGTGGCCGATTTATCTCGCTGCTGGGTCGGGGAGCAAGCGTGGGAGTGAGCCGCTGGGACCAACCGCCACCATCACACTCTATGATCACCTGCACTATCTCTCGACCAATAGCAACACGCTCAGTTCGCAATTGATTACACCGTCCAATGTCGGCAGCTATAGTGGCTATCCCGAAGCGCGCCATTGTGGTGGTTACGATGGCTCTGGCAATGTCACAGTCCTCTTGGATGGGGCAACACCGTCTGTCGTCAGCGTCCCCTATGGCGTCAATGGCTTGGGCGACGCCACCAATACGACGGCAGGGGCATTCAACAACACAGAATCAATCACCTGTACATCGCTGGGCACAAGCAATGGCTACCGTACTGTACAGATCGACATCTCCGGCTACGACTTGAGTGCGACAGCGGAGAAAGGGGCCAATGGCGTCAACAACAATTCGGGAGCGATGATTGTCGCTCAGGTTGCCTTTTGGCTCTCCGATGATGAGTTGTTCGACAATGGCAGCGCGGCCAATGGATATCTACACAACGCCATTTCAGGATCAACCAGTGCCATCGCCGCCCCCAGCCCAATTGACGAGGTATCGTCCGTGAGCAGTGCCATCACTGTCGATACGCTGACCGAAAGCACCACCGTCAACAATCTCTCCTTGACCCAAATCTACCAAGACCTCTCTGTCGAAGGCGCATCTGGCCTTCTGCGAGGATATTCACATTTTGTGCGCTTTGACCCCGGCCCCTATCAGGAACGGCTGGTCATCTCGGATGGGGATGAAGCGCTGGGGACCGAGCGACGTGGGTTTGACGGTCGTGAGGAAAGCCTTGGCGGTCTTGGCTATAACGGCGTCAATAGTACAGGTGCATGGACTTTTGATGGCCTTGTCTCACGCAATCAGTTGGTCACACTCTCGTACGGTCTGCGTACTGGCTCAGGTCAAAATATTGATTATTTTGAAGCAGTGCATGGCTGCCTCTATATCGACAATACCTACCTCGATATTGTTGACTTTCCGTCCGCATTCATCGTCAATCAAGTGACCCACCCCAATGCAGATCTCTCGCCCATATCAAGTACAACAGGCTCCCCTTCCGATGGGTTGGCCCATGTGACTGCTGGCTCAGGCGTTCGATATTTTGGATTCCGTCATCCCAACGTCGGCAATGTCATCCAAATAGACAACAATTTTCCCGCCTATGTGGTTGAAGTTGCCACGGCTGTAGCGGGTATTGGAACCGATTATGATCGCGGTGAGGTGCGCTGTAACAACAGCCATGCCGACGCCAAGGGGTGGGTTGCCACCACAGACACCACCAATCTAGCGCAGTTTGATGGAAACAACGATGGACGCTACGAAGGCATTGAGATGGTGCGCTTGCGGATGATGGAAGCAGGCAACTGGCGCTATCCCGGTACCTTTTCAGGCACGACCGATAAGGATTATGGCATGGCCTTCAATCTCTATCTACAGGCCCAGGTCAAAGCCACGATTCCCGAAGCACCGGACACCAGCAAGATTGTCATCCACGGTGCGCGGGCGCGTGGGGATTGGGATGGCACGAGCGCACCGACCTCGCATGACTGTATCTCCAACTATAAGAACAATAACTATCGACAGACCAACTTTCCAGATAGCGCATCGGGGAGTTTTCTGACCCCTGATGCAGGTTGGTGTAACCTTGCCTCACTGCCCAACGGTGCAGAGCTAGACCCCTATGAAAAAGCAACAGATGTACTATATTTTGTCCATCGTGACACCATCGCGGTGACAGGCCCCTCGCTTCACTTGGAGAAAACCAACACAGCGGGGCTGACTGATATTGTCGATATTGGCGACCTTGTGACCTTTACTCTTGGCGTTAGTGTGACTGGCGCACCTGTTGTGGATGACCAACTCAACAACATTACCATCACCGATACATTGCCCGCCTACTACGAGTTTGTGGGGTTCAACCACCTACCCGCCACTGTAGGCGCATCATGCAACGAAAGCAACGATGAGATCATCTGTACCTTTGGCAATCAGCGCCACCCTTGGGGGGACAGTTTTGGCTTTACCGTGCGTGTTGTACGCACCGAAGCTACCGTTGGCAATGCTGCCTTAGGCAATGAAGCCATTGCAACCGCAACCAACAGCGGTGGGGATCTGTACAGCGAGACTAGTGTGGCCTATGCCTATATGCCCGCTGCCTATCATGCCCTCGAAATTCGTAAAAACGTCCCTGATTTGAACGGCGACTGTCTGGTTGCGCCAGGTGCGCCGAGTGCAGGAATTCTGCCACAGGGCGACTGCTCGACCATCGACCTAAACGGGGTGATGACCTTCACGCTTGACATCACCAACACAGGCATTGCCAACTTGAGCGACCTTGTGCTGATTGATGTGCTACCCCACCTTGCCGACGAGAACGAAGCCCAGACCAGCTTTAGTGGAACTCCGGCCAGCAGTGGTGATTTGGGGGATGGCCGTACACCCGAATCCAACTTTAACGGCACGACGACTTTACTGAATGCAACGGGTGCAGTGACGCTGACCTACACCAACGCCGACCCCGCAACCGTCAGTCGTGACCCCGACAACACCGTCGCAAGCTGGACCGCCTCTGTTGGACAGGCAACTGCTGTCCGCGCTGCCTTTACGTCAACCCCACCCAGCGGCAACCATCAAGTGGTGCTGACGATTGACACCGATGCCAATGTGCAAAATGATCTCTATAGCAACACCTTTGGTGGGCGGACATCAGATATCCTTCTGCCTGTACGCTCCAATGATGTCAGCGTCATGCCATTGAGTTTTGTCCAAATCGGCGACCTCGTGTGGATTGAGGATGACAACGATGGTGACG
>JBCCFC010001261.1:0-3908 GCA_039029935.1 Chloroflexota bacterium | reverse complement strand
CGCCGGCATCTCCAACGCCGCTGGCCTGGACATCGTTGCCTACGACACCACCGCTGGTGGCGCTGGTTGTGACGACGACCTCGAGACGATCGACGACGGCAACGTCCTCGTCGTCAGAATTTCGGGGTCTCCAAGGGCTTTAACTGCTGTATCAAACTCTTCTCGTGTTGCGCCTTCTGCAATCAAGACGCCATTTTTGACAGCCAGCCAATGCCCAAGCTCATAATCATCATTATGCTCTCGTATCCATGCAGCAGACGCATGGATCGCCCCCGGTGTGCCGCGTGGGAAGCGGCGTACAGGTGGCGGCATTTTTTTTGGCGGTTCAAACAATAACTTGGTACGCTGAAACGCATTATCCTCTGGGAATCGTTCCAAACCAATATCCGTCAAATACTCAGCCTGCTTCATATCCGTAAATGAAACCGCTGTACTCACTGCTTTATGCAAATGCATTCTATCCGCCTGATACCAATCAATCTCCTTCATCATCCGACGATACTTGCGCCCTGCCATCGTCTCCAGCGTCGCCCTCAGTTCCTCAATCAGTTCATCCGTTGGGGCGATTAGTGGAACACCATTTTTATGCATCACATCACCATCCTTTCAAGGTTACCAAATCTATTATCGAACATGAATACTTGCTATCATTGTGTAAGCATCCCTATCTACGTATGGGGCAGGATGCCCAAATTACTTTGCGAGTATATCACAAATATATCTAATCTCAAAGTACGATAACGGTTAAAATTGTATTCCTTTTTTTGCGTTTAGCCCATCATAGATTTTTAAAAAATTTGTGGTATACTTATCTGCATCTGATGAAATAATACTTGCTGGTGTGATAGGTAATACAATTTTATAAACACAAAAATGGAATAATACATATGTCGGGCGAAACAATCACTTTAACTGTACCAGAAAAGATTTATCGACGGCTGATGCACACTGCGCACGCAACACGCCGTTCTATTGACGAAGTTGCGCTTCATGCACTCAAGTTAGGCATTCCACCGACATGGGATGAGGCTCCTGAAGAAGTTCGGGCCGAGTTAGCGTCTATGGACCAATGGGACGATGATGCCCTTTGGGATGTTATCTATCGCCGTGAGACGATGGAAGAGATGGCGCGCTATGATGAATTGCTCCTGCTCCTGCGCAATCAGGATGGGTTGTTGAACCCACAGGAACATGCCGAACTGGAAAGATTACGCACAGCCTATCACAGCTTCCGTCTGCGTAAAACTCATGCCGCTGACTTGTTGCGCTGGCGCGGTCACAACGTACCAAAGTCATTGGCCGATACACAAACAACATAGCGGTGGGTCAGTATTCGGTGGATTAGTATTCGGTGGGTCAGTAGGTCGGTAGGCCAGAGCTTTACCGAATACCGACCTACCGAATACCGACCTACCGCTGGTTAAACTGAACAAAAAGGGGAAAATTCAATGCTAAAATCACACAATATCACCATGCTCGGAACGGGGCTAATCGGGATGTTCTATACCACGACGTTGCATGGTCAACGTAGCCGTGAGCGCGTCGGTATGGTCTACTCGCGCACAGAGGAGCGCGCCAAGGCATTTGCTGAGGAGTGGGATATTCCTAAGCATACCACCGATATGGCCGAGGCTATCAATGATCCAGATACCGATGTCGTCGTCATCGGCTTGCCCAATAACCTACACGAAGAGGCTGTCCGTCTCTGCTGTGAGGCGGGGAAAGCGGTCCTTTGCACCAAGCCACTCGGTCGAACGGCTGCGGAAGCCAAACGCATGTTGGATATGGTGGAGGACGCAGGCGTTTTTCACGGCTACCTAGAGGATTTGGTCTATACGCCCAAGATGCTTAAAGCGGTGACAGCAGTCAACAATGGGGCCATCGGCAAGGTGCTGTGGACCCGCTCACGCGAGACGCATCCTGGACCTCACAGTGATTGGTTCTGGGACAAGGAACAGTCGGGCGGTGGAGCCATCATCGACCTTGCCTGTCACTGTATCGAAATCGGTCGCAACTACATCGGCAAAGAGGTCAAACCTATTGAGGTCATGTGCTGGGGCGACACACAAGTTCACCCCATCGACGCTGAGGATAGTGCGATTGGCTTGGTTAAATATGCCAGCGGTGCGATTGGACAGTTTGAGGTGGCGTGGACTTTCCGTGGTGGCATGGACCTGCGTGATGAGGTTTCTGGCACAGAGGGAACCATCTGGACCAACCACTTCCTACGCACGGGCTTTGAGATGTTCACGGCTGTTGGTCAGGGTGGCTATGTGGCCGAAAAAGCCGAGGGCGAGACAGGTTGGCTCTTCCCCGTGGGCGATGAAGTGTCTGAGTTGGGCTATGTTGATATGTTCACCGACATGTTCGATGCTATGGATGATACAACGGGCAATGGCGGTCAACCCACAGAGTCCTTCTATGACGGCTACGTGGTCAACGCCATCATGGACGCCTGCTACCGCTCAATGGAATCACGCCAATGGGAGCCTGTCGAGCTAGAGGTTTGGCACGGCAGCGAAGAAACCGACGCAGGTGGCACATTCCGAGAATACGACGAAAACTATCTGCTCGTCAAGGAAGAGGTTATGCCCGACGGCAAGACGAAAGTGATCTTGAAAGAGAAGGCGACAGGCAAGGTGATTCAAAAAATTAGTGAATAGTGAACAGTGAATAGTGAATAGTGATCGGGCAATTCATCACTATTCACTATTCATTCTTCACTATTCACTGTTCACTAAAAATATTATGCAACCAATACCACTACGTACAACAGTGATCGGCAGCTATCCATTCCCATCATGGTTGGAATTTGCGTCACAGCATTTAGCGCAATTTGGGACGGATGAACTGGCTGAACTACAAGAGGATGCGGTCACGGTCGCTGTACAGGATCAGGTGGCGGCGGGACTGGATGTGATCACCGATGGTGAGCAGACCCGTTTTGACTTCAACCTGTCGTTTTATGGCTATATCAACGGGCTGGGCGACGCCGACCCACCGCGCCGTCATTTTGGCCCACCTGCCCATGACCAGCGTGGTAAACATGAAATTGTGGACGAGTTGGCTGCCCCCAATGGACTGGGTGCGGTCGAGGAATTTCAGCGGCTGCAAAAGCTTGCTCCATCGGGACCAGATGCACCAGTACTCAAGGCCAGTGTGCCCGGACCATACACGCTCAGTGGGCGACTCAAGCCCAATGCACAATATCCAGACCGCTATGCTGTGACTGAGGCGTTGTTGCCGCTGGTGCGCAAGGAATTGGAAGAGTTGGTGGCGGCAGGCTGCACCGAGCTGACAGTTGATGAGCCGTCAATGAGCTGCTATGCCTATCGTGAGGACACCAAACGCTTTGTGGATATCTTCAACCGCACCGTTGAGCCTGTGGTGGGCAAATGTCGCCTCTCCACGCATCTCTGCTTTGGCAATTTCAAGGGGCACGCAGTGAGCGACCGCCGCTATGCGCCCATGTTCCCAGATTTTTTGGAGATGACGCTCGATG
Source organism: Chloroflexota bacterium (assembly GCA_039029935.1). Lineage (GTDB taxonomy): Bacteria > Chloroflexota > Anaerolineae > Caldilineales > Caldilineaceae. The sequence continues at coordinate 406 of JBCCFC010001261.1, read as the reverse complement.
AAATTCACCTGGAGATGGCAAGCCGTGAATTTGGCGAGCTTGAGTTGGTTGAAGCGGTGGCACAGAAACGAGATGTAGCTGTCGGCATCATTGATGTCAAGAGCTATTTTATCGAAACGCCAGAGCTTGTCGCCGAGCGCATCCGTCGTTGCCTCGACTATGCACCAGCGGATCGGCTATCGTTTGCACCAGATTGTGGGTTGAGCCAGACCGCTCGTTGGGCAGCCAAGCAGAAGTTACAGAATATGGTGGCAGGGGCGCGAATCGTGCGCGCGGAGTTGGGCATGTAGATAGATTGTCGGGGGGGGCCCGGAGGGTTTTAAAATTTTTGAAAAATGAAAAAAAAACCCCGGGACGGCCCAAAAAAAAAAAAAAAAAAACAAAAAAAAAAAAAAAACAAATATTT
>JBCCFC010001260.1:0-3910 GCA_039029935.1 Chloroflexota bacterium | reverse complement strand
CGAAAAAGTACTAAATAGGAGAAATTTTTTGCAGAGACAGGAAGCGAGAAGTCAGGGGCAGATTAGGGCATTCTCACACTGGCGAGAACGCCTAAATACGCCGGATTTCAGAGCCATTTCGATGATTTGCACCGAAGCGGCTCTGAAATCCGGCGTATTTAGGCGTTCTCGCCAGTGTGAGAATGCCCTAATCTGCCCCTGACTTCTCGCTTCCTGTCTCTGCAAAAAATTTCTCCTATTTAGTACTTTTTCGGCCTACTGCGTGTAATAGAGACTGCCTACTCCGCGGGTAATTATTTATGTGGAGTAGCCTTAGACAAGCTGCTTCAACGATTCTTGTGAGTAATCTTCAAGCTCGTCCAGCCGTCCATCACGCACTTTGAGTACCCATGTCGGGTCTTGCAGCAGCGCACGACCGACGGCCACCAAATCAAATTCATCGTTTTCCAGTCGCTCATACAGATTGGCAATCGTGCCTGCATCCACACCAGACGCTTTGATCATGCCACGCTCGGCCTCGTCAATAAATCCGGCATTCAGGCTCACGCTGCCCACTGTAATCGTTGGCTTGCCCGTCAGCAGCTTGGTCCAGCCCGCCAAGTTGAGCGTTGAGCCTTCAAACTCTGGCTCCCAAAAACGGCGCGTACTACAGTGGAAGATATCCACACCTGCATCGGTCAACGGTTCCAAGAATGCCTCTAGCTCCTGTGGTGTCTCGGCCAGCTTGACATAGTAATCTTGCAGTTTCCACTGTGAGAAGCGCAGGATGATGGGGAAATTGGGACCGACACGCTCACGGATGGCCGTGATCATCTCAACCGCAAACCGGGTGCGCTGGACCAGATCGCCGCCATATTTGTCGGTGCGTTCATTGGTCCCCGCCCAGAAGAACTGGTCGAGGAGATAGCCATGTGCGCCGTGAATCTCGACGCCATCAAAGCCCAGTGTCTGTGCGCTGGCCGCACCATCCACAAACGACGCAATCGCCTCGTCGATATCCTGCTGTGTCATGGCAACACCATTGAATTTGCCCGGTCGAAACAACCCTGATGGACTATGGGCGGGTGCGCTCGGGTCCGGTGGAAACTCACCACGCCGCACACTGCCCACATGCCATAGCTGTGGCACAATCGCCCCACCCTGTGCATGGACCGCATCCACAACACGCTTCCACCCTGCCAACGCCGCTTCGCCTTCAAAGAGTGGCACGTTGGGGTAGCCCGCCGACGCCTTGTGTCCTGTGTTCGTCCCCTCGGTGATGATCAGCCCCACGTCATTCTTGGCGCGCCGCTCATAGTAGGCCACGTTGTCATCATTGGGCACATTCCCGGGTGAAAAGCTGCGTGTCATCGGTGCCATGGCGACACGATTGCGCAGTGACAGTGTGCCGATGGTGATGGGTTCAAATAGTTTGCTGTGTTTGGTCATGTGATTGAATTGTCCTCTTCTTTAAAATGAATTAGCCACCCTGGGTTAAAACCGCAGGGCTAACCAGTGGCGCTCCATGAATGGAGCTTGCGTGTGTAGACATAAGACCCATTCATGGGCGTCTTTTTCTAGCACTGTCCGTTTACGGCGGTGTGGGTTCCGGCAGCCGTGCCAAAAACCACTGGCTCCCCGCCTCCAGCTCTTCAATCCACGTCTGTCGCCGTTCGATAAAGTCAGCCGGATATTGATAGCGTTCGGCCCACGCCACAAATGCCTCAAAATCGTCAATCGCACCTGCGACATCACCCGTTAACGCACGTGCCAGCCCCCGACTGTCGCGGAGGATGCCGTTGTCCGGTTTGAGGGTGACGGCTTGGTCGCAGAAGGGCAACGCGGCGGGGGCGAAACCATGCTGGGTGGCCTGCCGACAGAGTGTCCATAGCTCGTTATAGGCGATGACGATGGTGGGGTCTTGGGTTTGCGCTTGGGTATAGGCATCGAGCGCGGTGGGGATGTCGTTGTGTTGGACAAAGAATTGACCTGCGTGGCGGTGGGCTTGGGCGAGTGCGGGTGGGTCTTCGTTTTGGGTGTAGTATTGTTGGGTGAGGGTGTAGAATTCGGTAGCTAGTTGGTATGGTTTTACAGAACGCTGAATCTCTGAGGCTTGATGTATCTTGGCAAGTGCTTCGGCGAAGTTACCTGATTCTGCTCGTTGTCGCCCTTGGTTGATGAGTGCGTGCGACGCTTCAATGCGCGCTTGGAGCATGGGTGCTTGGATATAGAGGTCTGGGTCGAGCTTGCCTGCAGCTTCAAATTTGAGGACCGCCTCGTTAAACTGGCCTGCCTTTGCAAATCCATGCCCCTCTTGAATCAGATTTCGGACGACTACTTTTTCTCGAAAATCCTCAGTCAATGCATCAATGTCCAGTGTTGCATCCAGTGCCAGAGCCTCTTCCAGTCTAACAAGGGCATCATCAAGACTGCCTTGTCCAACAAGGGTACGGCTTTGCTCTATGATGAACGTCACAGCCAATTGGTTGAATTCTGTTGTCAATGGGGCAATGTCCAGCATATCATATAGTGCAAGTGCCTCATCCAATTTTGCAAGTGCGTCATCAATATCACCCTGCTTGGCTAGTGTACGACCTTCGTTTAAGATAGAAATTACGGCCAACCAATTAAATTCTTGGCTCAGTTCATCAATGTCCAGCGTTTCATCCAGCGCAATTGCTTCATCCAATTTTGCAAGTGCATCATCTACATCACCTTGCTTTGCTAGCGTACGGCCATCGTCGACAATAAACATCACAAGAAACTCGTTGAACTCTTGAGAAAATTTATCAATGTCCAGCATATCATCTAATGCAAGTGCCTCATCCAATTTTGCAAGTGCGTCATCAATATCACCCTGCTTTGCCAATATTCGACCTTCATCAACAATGTAAACAGCATAGGAGCGGTTGACTTGTGCCGTCAATTCATCACGATCTAATGTTGCATCTAGTGCGAGGGCCTTGTCGAGCTGGGTAAATGCTCTGGTCTGTTTGCCGAGCTGTGCAAGCTCTTTAGCCTCTGCCACAAAGTTAGACGTACTCAATTGTACCGCTTTCGTCACCAGTGCATAAAAGTCCGCCGTCGGGTCCAGACGATAAGCATCAGCCAAATGCGGTAGTGCTTCTTCAAACTGCCCTGCACTTGCCAAGCGATAGCCTGCGTACAAATTTGGATAGAGGACATTGGCCAATGTCCGCCGCGCAACCTGTGCAGGATCAATGCCCCAACTAGGCATTAAGATAGCCGCCTCCTCTATGAACTGAACGGATTGGGTTATATCACCTAGACGAGCCTTGGCCTTGCCCGCATCAAGTAAGCGTAGTGCTGTGGCTTCGGTTAATATCGGCAGTAGCTCTTCGTATGTGGGCAGTACACTCTCATCAGCAATGCCAAATTGTCGACGCTCCAGCAAAGAGAAAATTGGGATCATACGAGCCACGCGAGTACTCGCGTGTGCTAGTAAGGACTGTGGTTCATCCCACACGCGCACAGAATTGTCTTCACTGCCAGAGACGATACGTTTTCCATCTGGGCTGAACTCCACCGATATGACATCCCCTGAATGGCCGTCGAGTTGGACCAATTGTTCGCCCGTAGCTGTATCCCACACGCGCACAGAATTGTCTTCACTGCCAGAGACGATACGTTTTCCATCCGGGCTGAACCCCACCGACCTTACTATGTTTATATGGCCGTGGAGTTGGGCCAGTTGTTCGCCTGTGGCTGCATCCCAGATACGCATAGTAATGTCAGAACTGCCAGAGACGATACGCCTTCCATCTGGGCTGAACCCCACCGACATAACATCCCCTGAATGGCCGTCGAGTTGGGCCAGTTGTTCGCCCGTGGCTGCATCCCACACGCGTACAGTACTGTCTTCACTGCCAGAGGCGATGCGTTGTCCATCTGGGCTGAACTCCACCGACAT
>JBCCFC010001259.1:0-3912 GCA_039029935.1 Chloroflexota bacterium | reverse complement strand
GCCCTGTTGGTCTCCGGCCTCAAACGCTTGCCATGCGGACTCGCACACAACATCAATTAACTCGACTTCTTTCACGGCATCCTGTGCCACGCTCAATAAGAGATCGCGTGTCGGGGCTAATGTACTCTGTAGTGTTGCAGCAACCACAATCCGTGTGCCCTGTGCAATTGCTCGCTCTGCCATTGCCCGATCCACACGCAACACGGGAACCGTTGTCTGCTGTCCCATCTCCTCAGCGGCTCCACCAATGCTTGAACAGGTACACAACACAAAATCAGCACCACCACTAGCTGCCTCATCAAGCGTCGCCTTCAGCCGTGCCTTCAGTGCGGGTGTAATGCCTGTTTGCCGCGCCTCTGTGAGCAAACTCTCATCATCCATATGTTGAATCGTGAGTTCGCTGGCAAACGCGGCATCAATATGACCACTCGCAAGCACGTCCTGTAACACCGTATTGAAACTAGGGATATGGACAGGCGATGTGTGTAAAAATCTCAATGTTGACATAATTTTTCCTTATATAAATCGGTATCGCCACATGAACCATACCGAAAATTGAATCGTAGATAGGCAGTTCGTGGGCTTGCAATAGGGAGGGCAGGAAGACAAGGACGGGGACAAATTGTTTGGGTGTATCTTCCTGACTTGTCTGCTCTTCCTATTGAAAAACGTGAATATGAAGGAACGTGGATATAGAGCAGAAAGATGGTTGATAGGAGATTATACACTCCTATTGTTAATGGACAAAGAGCGGCGTTCGTTTATTGTTTAGTGAGTACGGCTCCATACGAGGTCAAACTCGTGACATTAGCTCGCATGGAGCGTACATGAGAGGCGGTTAGCGGCTGACTACTGGCAAGAAGATATAATTGGTCTGGGGTTGGGTCTGCGTCTCCCTAACCACTTCCATGACAAAAGGCTGCGCATTCAGGCCATCATCGTCTTCGGCGTGAATTATCAATCGATAGACGCCTTCTTCAGAAAACCCTGGATAGCTTCCCTGATAGATATTTTCGCCCAAGTCAGGGCGTGGCTCCAGACGCACCTGATCCAATCCAATGTCGATGTTCATGACACCATCACTTTCAGGCGTGTGATAACCTGGCGGATAGACAACTGCCCATACGGAATTTACACCATCATCATCACGTACTTCCACTTGAAATGTTCCTCTTCGGTCAATGATTTCTGTTGGCGGTTCAACACGTGCAATGTAGGGAATCCACTCTGTGGATAACGAAAGTGAGTATTCAAAGCCTCGTGTAGCTGCCTCTACTTTGTCTGCAATCTCATTGGCAATGCCATTCCCATTACCATCAATCAATGGAAATTGATAACGAAATGCCTGTTGAACATGTTCGCTTGCGAGCTCAAATGCCAAGGCTAAATTTTTTCCCAATGCTAAATTATCAAACAATGCATCGGTAAATTCAATACCATCTCTTGATGCGTAGGAATCAAAATTGACATTGGTTGAGGTCACAATCACTCGGTTTGGTTTGCTTAGACTGCCATCGTTTAGGTTGATAAAGCTACCTGAGTTACAGGCTTCTATAATAACATTTACATTCAAATCAGGAACCTCGTATTCAAGGGTAGTCAGCCACGCGTCTAACTGATAGCTGTATAGAATACCTTGCTCAGGATCAGGGTGCGTCCCATCAATATAAATTTGGTCCTCTTCCCCGTGGTCCACGATATAGAGCGTCAAGGACTTGTCGGCACTGACATGATTCTTTGCCCAGTTAGTAATTCCATAGCGCAGATTATCAGCCGTGGCTTCATCATCATAGCCAATGAGTGATGAATCAGTCGATAAGAAGAGAATATTACTTGCGGGGACACCTTTGCCTTGGAAAACTTGATGCACTTTCTCTGCTGTATTATCAATATTTTTCTGTAAACTATCATTGTTTTGATACTTACCAGCCAAAATAATAACAGCACCAAACGGAGGGGTGTCTACTTGTTTTTGTACAGATATACTATATTCAACGTCGGGGCCAAAAATATCAGCAACGATATGAGATTGTTTAATCTGAATATAAAATTGCTCGCCTGCTTCATCCACCAAGATGTCAATCCGTCCCCCCGGGGTATAGTCCGCGTCCCATGTTCCCAATACATTGACATGACATTGATTATAATATGACAGGTCTACATCCGCACGGGAACCGCTTGGAATCGTCACTTCAACGCGATAAGTCCCAGCAGAGGGTGCAGTAAACATAATCCAATCCTCATCACCTTGTACATGAAAATTATGGCTTTGCGAGCTACCATTAGGTTCAATTTCCACTGCACTTTCACAGCTATTATTAGGCTCATAGGAGGAAAGAACGTCATTGTTTAGAGGGGATATTGTTGGGGTTGGGGTATTTGTCAATGTCATCGTCGGAGTGGGTATTGGGGTTAATGTAGAAGTTGGGGTTGATGTATGGGTTGGCGTAGATGTAAAAGTTGGGGTTGATGATGGAATTGGGGTTGCTGTTGGCAGAGGCGTATTTGTACTAATAGGGGCATGAACAATGGTTGATACATAAAATTGAATACGCGCTCGGTTCTCCGCATCTCCTTCGGAGGTCAACAGTTCGTCACAGGTGCCATTGACATCACCAGCAATGGTGCAAGTTGCCAGATCAATGGTGAAGGTTAGATCAAACAAATGCGGATTTTGATGTTCACTAATATCTACCGGAATATCATCGCCTGTACAGATTAAATCGCCAATTCCATCATCTTCATATAGTTGAATTGTGGCTGTCACTGTTTCGTCGCTTGCATCTACTGTGACACTATGTTGCCAGTCAGGATAAATATTATCATCGTTGGGAATCGAATCTGTTTGTCGTTCAGTTTCAGCAATTTGCATCTTTGCATAAAAATCGGCCTCACCACAGAGTAAGCCGTTTCCTTCGAGATCAACCAAGGCTGTCACATGGGTAATCGTGAGTACAATATCGATTGGTTGTGTTTGGGTGGTTGCATTGTCAACAGCCATTACAGGATGAGACGCTAGGCTAAGGGACATCCATGCGACCACACAGAAAAGAATAGATACAATATAGATTGGGTATTGAAAACGTTCATTGTGCTTCTGGCTGATTTCGAATAATTCCATGTTATGCCTCATTTATGTAAAAAGATGATTATTTTACGTTAGTCTATCGTGTAATCACGGGTAAATAAACTGTATGGGTTGACTGCACAGGTTCATTGGCCGATTCGGTGTATAGCTCATAGACCAATGGTTTCAATAGTTGGGTTCTTCTTGGTTGATCCTGCTCTTGTGTTAGCATAGAAATAGGTCCCATCAAAAAGTCTTTCCATCCCCAATTGGGTGTCAAATTTGGGAATAGATCGTCTCCCAGATAGCGAGTAAGGGATTTCCCGCCCATCTCACCAGAATACGGGTAATAGATTGCAAGACCTTTAGATTTGTCCAAATTGATTGCAATGGTTTCATTTGTGTAGTCATTCCAATAAGTTCCCGTTTGGCTCCGTTTATAAGCGATAAAATCATTTAGTTTTTGAACTAAATCACGAGCATCAGATGCAATATCATCATCATGAAAGTTCTCCAGTTCAAGTGCCAATCCCATCAAATCCACATAACTATCTTTATCCTCCTCAATTTTATAATCGCTAGCATCACCAGAGTCGTATATTTGTACTTTTGAGCGTTGATTAAGCAGTTCTTGGCTGCGAATGACAGCATCACCTGCGCTGGTATAGGTAGACAATGCACTACCTAGTTGATGAATTGATTCCTTTGTTTCAGTATAATAATTCATGTCGAACACAGAAATTGTATATGGGGTCGGTGATGACGAGATCGACCGGGTGCTGCTCGAGGTAGGCGAGGGCCTGCTCGCCGCCGGGTGCCGCGTCGACCGAGTGCCCCGCACGTCG
>JBCCFC010001258.1:0-3915 GCA_039029935.1 Chloroflexota bacterium | reverse complement strand
CGCAAGGTCCATTCATGGAGCGTCGTTGTTTAGCCCTGCGGTTTTAACCCAGGGCGGATTAACCCACGTCAAGCAGGTGATACCGCACCCCATGGCCTAACCTACACCGCCGTAAACGGACGGTGCTAGACTTAGACGGCCCATGAATGGGCCTTGTGTCTTCGTACGCAAGCTCCATTCATGGAGCGTCCTTGGTTAGCCCTGCGGTTTTAACCCAGGGCGGTTTTAGGCGGACTAACCCCCTGAGCGCGCCTCCGCCACAAACCGCTTCAACTCAGGGCTATCCGGATTACGTGCCACCGCCCCCTGCACCAGCGCATCCACCTTGCCCATGCTCTCAGCCCACTCGATCAAGTTGAAGACGACCTCAGAAAAGGTGTCACCTCTGGCGATTTGATCCAGCCGTTCATCCAACTCAATGCGCACCATCTGTTTGAGACGGGATTCATCATAGGCGGCGAGCATAGCCTGTTGCAGGGCTTCGACCTGTTTGCCCGATAGACTGGTGAGGCTGACCCTAGGGGTTTGCTTTTCGACAACGGACCACTGTGCATCCTGCTCACGCTGAACAATTGACTTGTAGATATTACCTGTCGCCTCATCCGCAATTCCCAGTTTCTTCACCAGCGCAATCATCTCATGCGCCTTGGCAAAGTCCCCTCGATTGCGATAATAGACTGCCTGCTCCGCATAAAACGCCACATTCCTGCTGCCCGCTTCAATCTGGGCAAGGCGTAGCTGGGCCGCGGCGTGATGATCGCCCTTAGCGGCCAACACCGTTGAGCGTACCATGATGAGACGGTCATCAGCAATGCCACGGGCGTCGGCTTGGTCGAGGATGGCAAGGGCGTCGGCATAACGGCCTGCATCATTGAGGGCAATGGCTTCATCGGCATAAAAGACATGAGTGGTTGTCCCGTCGGCGATGGCTTGGCGGCGAATCTGTGATGCCTCGTTGTTGCGCCCCGACTTTTGCAGCACGGTCCCGCGAATTGAGCGCAGATAGTCGTTTTCGATGCCCATCTCCACTGCTTGGCTGAGGATCATCAACGCGCTGGTGTAGTCCGCCAACTCGCTCAGGTATCTGGCTTCGTCGGCGTAGAAGGCAGGGTGCTTGGCTCTGCGTTCAATGGCTTTTTGGCGAATCTGTGATGCATCGGATGCCCGTCCCACCCGTTGTAGTGCATTGGTATAGATTGAGACGACTACATCATTTTGCATCACGCGTTCACGGTTATAGGACGAGAGGCGTTTGTGATAGTCCAAAAATGCCTGTGGTTCATTGCGTGCCAAATAGCACCGCCCTAGATTGGCAAGGGCCATTGGATGGTCGGGGGCCAAGGTACAGGCGGTTTTGTAATGGTCGAGGGCTTCGGGGTTGCCTCTGAAGGTCAGGGCTTCAATACAAACACCCAAAAAATTATGTGCTTTGGCATTGCCTTGGTCAAGATAAACAATCAGTTCAAGAACTCGTTGATTGGTCTGTGTATCGCCTCTCTGATTGAGTTCTCTTGACCAATCCTCCAGAATCGAGAGCAAATGCCCCTGTCGCAAAAATTCCAACGAAATCTGGTCCAGTCGGTCCCAACGTCCCGACTCAGCAAAGTGATAGGCCGCTTCACCTGCCCAGAGCAGATGGGGACGTGTGCGCTGTCGGCCAATGTATTTGAGCCAAGTCTCGGCAATCTGCTCGTGGCTCTCTCCGCGCTCATGGTCCTTCATCAGCGTTGCCCGCTGTGCCAACTCAGCAAGCACTTGGTGCAGCACATAGGTCAATCCTTGGTCCGCCGCTGATAGGATACAGCGATTGACCAAGCCGCGAAAAATCCCATCCTCACCTGTCTCTACCTCTGCCATCTCGGCCTCACCAACATAGGCATCGAGCATATCCTCATGCTGATGGGGAATGGGGACACGGTAGAGCGCACAAAACCGTAACATACGCTGTTCATTGGGGTTGAGGAGCTTGTAGAGCTCATCAAAAAGCTCGGTTTGTAGCTCATTCCAGAGTAGATTTTCGTGTTCGCTCAACACATCAAGAGGAGAGAGGTTGCGTCCCTCGGACACCATTGCCAGCAAAAAGAGGCTCAGTGGGTGTGCGCGGTTGGGTTTATTTTTGCCGCCCACACGATTAAAAATTACTTTGGCCTCATCCAGCGAAAGCGACCAACGCATATCCTTGTCGGGCAACGGCGTTGTCCCAAAATACTGCTGAACATCTGCTGGGTTTAGCCCCGTGATGCGCACAGCATTGACAAAGGTCGACTCTGGCACTTTGGTACGGCTCTCCAAAATGAGCTTAACATTGGGCAGATGGCGACAGAGGGCCACAAAGAAATCACGCAGGTCACGGTCCAAGCCCCCCTCAAAGAGCAACTGCGCATTGAGGATGTGAACCAGCATGGGCTGGGTCGCTTTGGGGAAGTCTTTCATCTGCACAAAATCATACTCGTCCCAATCATTCCGCGGAATCTCTGGGGCTTGCCCACGCACCCCCAACTCGCTGGCAATGGGTTGATAGATATCGTGCAACCCCGTTTGTGGGCGGGCATAGATGCGGATATAGTTTTTGCCATGTTCCTCATAGTCGGGCAAGTGTTGAATTTCCTTGATGACCTCGGTCTTGCCCATACCCGGCAAACCATAGACGACCAAGATTTTTGGCTCGGCCAGCAGCTTGCTCAACTTCTCCAAGAGTGGTCCACGCCCAAAGACACCGCGTGACTCTGGCCCCTCCACCTTGGCAGGTTCAGGGGCGGCATCTACAGATACAGTTCGTGCAGTTTGGGTCGTTGTCGCCTCGGTCTCCTGTGCCACAAGCGTTGATGCTGGCTTATCCTCAACCGTGGATTCATTCGGTGTACTGCGCACAAACCGCTTGAATGCGGATGGAACTTGCCAGACACCAATCTTGTCCTCGTCATTCTTGCCTGAAATAACTGTGGGACGCCAGCCACCCCCTTTGTTATCAAAGTCACGCAGCCATACCTCACAGGTGTTGGTCTCTACATCCATGCGCACGAGGTTATAGCCATTCTCCTTATCCGAGCGATTGTAGGCCGCCCCGCCCGCAATGCGAATGTGGTCATTGTGATGCACCACCCAATCATTGTGTTCATGCCCATGCAGGAAAAAGTCAAACGTGCGCTCAATCTCTTGGTCGAGTGCAGGTGCTTCAAACGCGTTCAACCAGCTTGTGGGGTGATGCGCCAAGCCAATGCGGACCTCTGCCTCTTTGAGTTTTTGCCGCACGGTCTGGATTTGCCAATGCCCACCAAACCAGAGCTTGCCGCGATCATCGCCACTGCACGACCACGCCGTGTTTAACCCTCCAATCCCGACGTTGATGCCATTCACCTCACGCAGTTCGCCATAGATCAGGCGGTCGCGGTCTTGCAATAGGTGCGGATAGAGCAATTCGAGAAAATCGTGATAATCGGACAGCCGCTCCATACAATGTCCCCACGTCGCATCCTTGTCGCGCAACATGGCCGTCACCTCATCTACAGCGTTCGGTGCATTGTGCAGCCCAGCTAACCAAGCTGTAACCGTCTTATGCACATGGTTGCGGTTGACATCATGATTGCCCGGCACAAGGAAGACATTCTCTGTGGGCACGGTTGCATATAGCTCGCGGATTTGCTCCAGAAAGCACCAGACCTCCTCAAACTGCTCTTCGATGCGATAGCCGGGTTTATCGCCCAAATGCCCATAGGCGGCATCCCCTGTAAAAAAGATGAAGTCTGGTGACAACCTTTCTCTGTCACGCAATCGTTCGAGATCGGCGCAGAGTGTGTCCAGTAGCAGGTCCGCATCATAGCGGTTTTTGGGTTTGCAAAGATGTAAATCTGACAGGTGTAGCCAGGTAATCGTTTTGGTCATGGTGGTACTCGTTAATCTGTGAGAGTGTAGAGG
>JBCCFC010001257.1:0-3919 GCA_039029935.1 Chloroflexota bacterium | reverse complement strand
CTGTCTCCATCCCTTTTTCCCCTTTGACTCTTATATTTTCAGACTGCAATCTCAGTCTTTTACTCATTGCAGTATCTTACTCGTTACTGCACCTTTTTGTCAATTTGGGGCGCGACTCCACTCTTTAGTGCGGTCCTACCAGCACACAACATACCAGTGCTTCATCAAGGGCTTTGCATGGTATGAAAAACATGGTGACACGTTTTCGTTTGCCATCATTCAAAAAAACATCTACTCAACCATCAGCAGCAATCAGCGCATCTACATACAATCCAACGATGCGCAATGAGTGGGTCATCGTCGGTGCTTCTGTGATTGGAAAGGACCATCGCAAACATGGATTGCCTTGTCAAGATAATTTTTATTATAAGGTGATTGATATTGATAATGGTTGGGGTGTCGCTGTTGTGGCAGATGGCGCGGGGTCAGCCAAAAATTCCCATGATGGATCGGAATTTGTCGCACAAAGGGCCACAATAAACACATTTGGCAAATTAATCAAGGATAAAGAATGGCATAAAGGGCGTAAGCTCCCATCAGATGCCGAATGGACGCTATTAGCGAAGGCCAAATGGCAGGAAATTAGAGGTGCAATTGAAGTCTTTGCCACACGCAAAGGGGTCGAGAGTCGTTCATTGGCTTGTACTGGAATCGTTGTCGTTTTTTCTCCAAACGCACTTTTGGTGACGCATATTGGCGACGGTCGTGCGGGTTATCAAAACCGTCAGCGTGAATGGAAGCCATTAATCACACCATTTCGGGGAGAGGAAGCGAACGCAACAATCTTTTTGACCTCTCTTCACCTCAATAAAGAATCTGATTATGACAAGTTTGTCGAAAGTCGGGTGATCCGTGAGCCAATCAGGGCGTTTACCTTGATGTCCGATGGCTGCGAAAAACATGCATTTGAATCGAGCAAGCTGGACAACGCAGGTATGTGGCATGACCCAAACTTGCCCTATCGACGATTTTTCGATCCACTGGTTGAAACATTGTTACAGATGCAAGCGGATAAGACGCCTGACGATGAAATGCTGCAGAAATGGGCGCAATTTCTCGAATCCGGTACTGAAGGACTCGAAAACGAACCAGACGATAAGACACTCATTCTTGGTGTTTTAGCGTAATCAAATTCATTTACTCACAAGCACCAAAGAGAATCGTATGTCACGTATCCTTAATAACTCAAGCAACACGAAGATTACAATTGATGCTCAGGAAATCAGTTCTGGTGGAGAAGGAATTGTTTATAAAATTGTCTCTCCTCGTTCTCTGGCGGATTATTGTGTAAAACTATACAACAAACCGCAGCTTCATCGTCGCGAAGATAAAATAAAATTCATGGTTGCCAATCCACCACAAAAGCTACGCGATTCAAGTTACATGGTTTGTTGGCCGACTGACTTGTTGTATAAGAATGGTAGTTTTGTTGGCTACATGATGCCATTGGCTTTTACGGGGAGTGTTGAACTCAACGAGTTTACAACATTGAACTTTCGTGCCAATATGCCAAAATCTTGGACAAGAAAGTTTGATCGCGGCCAAGGCGAAGGTATTTTGACGCGATTAAAATTGTGCGTCAATGTCGCTATCGCTGTCCACATGATCCACAGTTTTGTGCGATATGTATTGGTTGATCTAAAACCGCAAAATATTCTTGTCTCACAAGATGGCAAAATCTCCATGATTGATTTGGATTCAATCCAGATTACAGAGGGAGACAATGTGCTTTTCCCCGGACCTGTCGCCACACCCGACTACACACCACCAGAGGGATTCACATCAAACATTGCCATCAAAAAGTCGTGGGATGAATTTTCGCTCGCCGTTGTCTTTTACCAAGTACTCTTTGGGTTGCATCCTTATGCCGCGACAACAAAAGGCCGCTATAAAGACTCCACAACGATTGATGAGAAAATCTCATCAGGGTTATTCGTTCATGGGTCAAAATCTAGCTTTATCGACGTGAAACCCAAGCCCCATGACAACTTTTATCGTCTGTCTCAACCTGTCCAAAGTTTGTTCTTAACTGCTTTTGATATGAACCCTAATGGTCGCCCCAGCGCGGAGACATGGGGCAAGACAATGTATCAGGATGTGCAGAAGGCACAGGTTTATATAAGTCAAGCAGGTCCAGCCACAAACCCATATATCCAAGTACTCCAAAATAAAGGAGGACCAGCTATACAAACCTTGGTTAATACGATAGCGGCAAGGAAGTCTGCCAGCAAAACACCAAAGACGACAAAATGGATACCTCGTTTTGTTATGGGGGTGATATTGGGTTTATTACTGATTTTAGCATTGATTCACATTGGGTTAGAAATCGATGATACTGCAGATGAATATTGGAATGCTACACGTCTATATCGTTTCGACAGTGATCTTATCTATCCTATTCGTGATCAAGATTGGTATTACTTCAACTTATCCGATGCACAATATGTGACTATACAGACCGAAGCACCAGAGGATACAGCGATTAATTTATACCAAGGTCGTTCGGACTGGCCAAGGGTTGGCTATGATGATAGTCGCAGGGCTTGGGTGTCAAGAATTTCGACATGTCTTGGAGAGGGGGAATATACTGTTCTTGTCACCTCACATGATTATTCATTCAAGCTGCCATACAGCTATAATATAAGATTTGACACAGCTAATCTTGATAGATGTAACAATGCATCAAACATTGCATCTCCAGAAAATCCGTATAACGGAAGCCTTGATAACGAAAACCCTTGGGACAATGCAACCAAACTTTGGTCGAATCAACCCCACGGTGATTCGATTGACCCAGCAACTCAAGAAGACTGGTTCGTTTTCGAGGTGACACAAAATCAAGAATCTGTACAGATATATATGACTGGAAATCTAGGCAACACTGTCTTAAAATTATACCGTAGTCCTTTTAGCAACCCAATTGCATCGGATGATGACATTGAGGGCAACGGTTATTCCGTAATACAGTACACCTGTGATGCACCTCTCTCATGGGGGACATATTATATCAGAGCCCATTCATTCGACTATAGCTCTGTTATTCCGTTTTATGAGATTGGTGTATCTATGCGTCCTTGTCAATAATTTCTGTCGCTAGTCGAGTTCTAGCCGGGTACAAGACTCGACCTTCGGGAGGTGTCCGCAAATGCTTGGATCATACTCAAGTTTCTCTGGCCCCCCTGCCCGTAGGTCTTGCTCAAATAGCCATTGAATGCAACTCGGTGCATGAAAACCAGAAACACAAAGTGAGAATCCTGCATCTCTTTTTGACACGCTACCTTGCTATCTGTTATACTTCTATCGAATATTTGTTTGTCAACACAGAGGAGTATCACATGGCAAAACGCAACACCAAGAAATCCAAACCACCAACAACACAATCACCCAACCAGACAGATCGCATCAAAACCGCTCACAACAACTTTTTTGAGTACATTTTCTCTGACCTGAACCATGCACGGGAATTTTTAGCAGTGTATGGTCCATCCGAGGTGATAGGCAACCTCATACTGGATGACTTGGATTTCCAGAAGGATGATTTCATAGATGAGCATCTACGTCAAAATCGCACCGATGTTTTCTATGAAGCACCAATCGCTACAACACAATCATCTGCGCCAGCACACATCTATATCCTGTTTGAACACAAAAGCACATCAGAGGCAGATGTCTTGGAACAGGTGTTGCGCTATATGAGTGAGCGATGGCTACTAAAATATATCTATGATGAGTCCTTGAATGAGCGGGTCAAGGACATCTTTGAGCCGTTGACATCCACCAATTTACCGCGTGGACAGCTGCTGGCACACTTAGAGGCGATGTTGACATACGATCGGTCACCATAAACAAAGCAAACAACAACAACGAGCCACTCATCATGCGATGTGCCCATACATCCCAAGCCCAGCCAAGGTAAACG
>JBCCFC010001256.1:0-3923 GCA_039029935.1 Chloroflexota bacterium | reverse complement strand
TTTACGGGTTGTCAGTAGGTCGGTAGTCAGTGGGTGATGGGGCCGTGGTCGGACCACAGATAGCGCAAGCCACCTTACTTGTACTCAGCACCGTTTTATGTTAATTTTGCAGGTAGGATATCGAAAGAAGCCCAGAGGAGATGGTAAAAATGACTATACAACTTCAGCGTAGAAAACGTATGCCAGTGGTTGATTTTCTTGTCGATACTCCGGCAGATGCTCCCCTAGATGCCCCACTAGATAACACTGAAAACAAGCGTGATATAGAATTTGTTACAAAACCTGAACCCAAGGATGAGGAGACGATTTATGGCTGGCGTGATGTATATGAACGAGATGAACATGGTAATCAACAATGGGTACGAATTCCTTTGACACTAGAGGACTACCTTCACCCACAAGAAGGGGACTTGTATATGCACAATACCGACCATAATCGGATTGCAGGATATGTTGAAAATGCATTGAGGACGCATATCGGGGATCGGAGACGAAGGACCGAGGTAACTGGCTCTGTTTCCTATGGTGATGTTGGGATTGATTGGAATATTCCTGATGAGGCACACATGAGTCCAGATGTAACAATCATTCATAATGTACAGAATCCACGTCGAAAACGGGGCGTTTTTAATGTTGCCGAAGAAGGGACTGCGCCCAGCCTTGTTGTCGAGGTAACATCCCCCTCAACGCGTCATGTTGACTTTGGTGAGAAGTTTGAGAAATATGAACGACGGGAAATCCCGTATTATATTATCATCGACTATATAGAGCATGATGATGATTCATTTTTGCTTCAACTATTTGGCTATGAGATGACCGCGAGTCGCTATGTTGAGATGACACCCAACGAGGATGGATGGTTGTGGCTACCGCCCGTCAATGCATGGATTCATGTGGAAGGGGAAGAGGTATACTGTTACGATGTTGAGGGCAATTATCTGCCCGATCATGATGAACTTTCGGATGAGTTGGCAGAAACATCGGAACGGCTGGCAGAGACATCCGAACAACTAACTGAGACAACCGTTGAGTTGAGACAAACATCAGAGCAGTTGGCAGAGACATCAGGGCAGCTGGCTGAATCAAGGGCACAAGCAGAGAAATTTGCCAATTACCTACGTTCACTAGGGATAGACCCGAATAACTTGCCCATTGACGGGTAAAGTTTGACGTTAAGTAAACCCAAAAAAGAAATTAGAAATAGCGGAGTTAGGAACTCTCTAATGCGACCTCCGGCACTAGAGAGTTCCTAACTCCGCTTTATTTCTAAAAACATATTTGGGTTTACTTAAGTACTTTGGAAATAAAAATCCAACTTATTGGACACTATCCTCAAGCAATGCATCTACCGCCTGATGTAAGTCCGCAATACGAACAGGTTTGCGCAGAAAACAATCTGTGCCGCTTTGATGCGCTAATTGGCGGGTTCCCTCATCTCCACTGACGGTGAGCATAATTACGGGGATTTCTTTGTTTGTGCCTGTCTTGCGCACTTGTTGCACAAGCGATAATCCCGTCATTTTTGGCATGTACATGTCGGTAATCAACAGATCAACATCTGTATCATTCAATTTTTTCAGTGCCTCCTGCCCATCCGAAACCACTTCGGCTTGATGTCCATTTGCCATAATCATATAAGAGAGCATCCGCGCCATGTGTTTATGGTCTTCCACGATAAGAATGTTCGACATAGGTCCTTCCATCTTCTTCAATATGCTGCTTGTTGTGACACCATCACTGATTTCGCCATGTAAGTCGTTGAGTGAGTACGTCCTCGTGTCAGTCGAACTCATGGGGCCAATCCGCACGAGGGCGTACTTAGTCAACGGTTCTTGTCAACGTTCGATCTAAAATAACCGTAGGAAATCAATAATAGTTGCCGACACTACTACGATAGTCTAACAAATTCTCTACGCAATTCAGTCTGCGAGAATGTGTAATGTCTCTCATATAAATGACGGATGCAGCAATAAACTTTGCAAGACATAATGCATAGAGCAGAATTTCAGGTTTGTTGTTGGGAAATTACCCTACGCCATATCAATTAAAATTTTTAAATTTCAATCAAAACTAATAGTATTAGTTTTTGGGTCTTGACAAATACAACGAAAGCTAATACAATTAGCCTTGAATGTTAATACTATTAGTTTTGATTGAAATGATAGGAGGAAGTATCAATGAAGGTACTCAAACATGGCAGCTATCTACAGCAGTTGGTTCAATATGGGATGGTGAACTGTTATTTTGTGGTTGAAGATGATGGACTAACCTTAATCGACGCTGGTCTACCGGGCAATGCGGACAAACTCACCACCATTGCCAAGCAACAGGGTAAGCCGATTACACGCATCGCACTTACGCACCCCCACAGCGACCATGTTGGCTCATTTGAAGCTATCTGCGCACAATGGCCTGACGCCGACATTGCCGTTTCTGCTCGCACAGCCGACTTTCTTGCCGGGAATTTAGACTTACAGTCCGATGAGCCGCAGGTCAAGCTCAAAGGGCAATACGTTGCCTGCAAGATCAAGCCGACGCACATCCTGCAAGCGGGCGACCAATTTGGTTCGCTGACAGTCATTGACTCTTCTGGACATACACCGGGACATACCGCCTTTTTTGATGAGCGGGACAAAACATTGATTGCTGGTGACAGCTTCCAAACCAAGGCTGGGTTGGCCGTTGCAGGAACCATCCGTTGGCTCTTCCCACTCCCCGCCTTTGCGACATGGCACAAGCCCACCGCATTGGAATCCGCTCGTCGCTTACATGCACTCAATCCCAGTCGTTTGGCCGTTGGGCATGGCATCGTACTAGAGAACCCGACAGAGGCGATGGCTGTTGCTATTCAAGAGGCGAGTTCATAGGAGCAAGCCCATGCCATATCCAACACAAATCACCAAGGACCAAATTATCCAAAAAGCCCACGCATTGATTGAACAAGAGGGGCGGGATGCGCTTTCATTGGGTAAACTGGCGACAGCGTTAGGCGTCAAAGCCCCATCACTCTATCGACACGTGGGCAGTAAGGCCGAACTGGTTGAAGAAGTAAATTTGTACACACTACAACGTATATTTAGCACGCTTGAAGATAGGTTGGCGGTTGATGACAATACGTCAACTGACAGTGTGCCAACTGACAGCGCGTCAACCGACAGCGCGTCAACCGACAGCGCGTCAACCGACAGCACAGCCCAAATACTTGTCGTTCTCCAAACCCTGCGCCAATTTGCCCATGCGCAACCACAGACCTATTTGCTGATGATGACAACGCTGCCTGGTAAAGGGAGGCCAAATGAGGCCCTACTAACAGAGATGATATTGCCCTATCAGGCATTGATGGCAAGAATTGTTGGTGAAGAACAGTCACTCACGGCCTTACGCGGGGCATTGGCCTTGGCACATGGCTTTATCCTGTTGGAGCTCAATCAGCAATTGCAACGAGGGGGCGATTTGGCCGCGGACTTTAACTCAGCCGTCCATGCCTATTTAGCTGGATGGTCTTTAACGAAATAATTGGGTGTTTGGGTCATTCATGCGCAGGCAGGAATCCACGCTGGCGCAACACTGGAACCCTGCCTTTGCACGAATGACGATAGAGAAGAAGATATTTTAATGCTGACCTTGCATTGGTGTATGATCAAATTCTGATTTCATACTTCACACAAAGGTAGCTTGCATGAAAAAATATCTGACAGAATTTATCGGCACATTTTTCTTGGTCTTTACCATTGGCCTATCGGCCTTGGGTGAACTGGATGCGGCTGTCGGCCCACCCGACTTCGACCCGCAGCTCCATCCCGGAGCCCAGTACTTCGGGGAGGGTCACTACGTGGCGCCCGACGACGCCGCGGCCGGCAACGGCAACAACAACGCGTCCCACCGTCGGGTTCGGGTCCTCGAGTACACGCCGGTGAGCGTGG
>JBCCFC010001255.1:0-3930 GCA_039029935.1 Chloroflexota bacterium | reverse complement strand
CTACTGACCTACCGAATACCGACCTACCAACCAGACAAGCCTACCCAACCGGATATAAATCCTTCTTTTGCGCCCATTTTTCAGGCGTAAACGTTTTTAATGCCAGCGCATGTACAACATTGCTGGCGAACTCCGCGGACAGCGTATTCATCACCGTTTGATGTTGTTTCACCCGCGTCATCCCCTCAAATCCCGAACTGATGACAAGGGCCTGAAAATGTTGCCCATCGTTGTTTGGGTCTAACACATAAATTTCCGCATCTGGCAAAGCCGTTTTGATTGCGGACTCAATTTTATCGATCATAGATTCTGCCTCATTATGCTAGTGAGAATGTACTGGATGTATCTCGTTGCATTATACCACCAACCTTGGAGAAAGTGGTAGTACTCCATGCCATTAGAGAGATATGTACGCGGATACGACTACCGATTGAGTTTCTCTGACAATGCCACAAAGAACCCAATTGCTTCGGGATTGCGCATCGCCCCCGGATTGGCCGCTTTCTCAACATCCTGCCCCAACAAAATGCGGCGAATCGGCACTTCCATCTTCTTGCCGCTCAATGTATAGGGTACTTCATCGATCACAAAAACCTCGTTGGGTACATGGCGTGGTGAAATATCACTGCGGATTTTCTGCTTGAGCCGTTGCGTCAGGTCGTCATCCAACACCGCCCCCTCACGCAGCACAACAAAGAGCGGCATATAGGATTCACGCCCCAGCAGTTCCAAGTCGATGATGAGGCTATCCATGATTTCGGGCAGCGACTCCACAGCTTGATAGATTTCGCTCGTCCCCATACGCACACCTTGGCGATTGATGGTTGAGTCGGAGCGGCCATAGATGACACAGCCACCGCGCTCGTTGATTTTGATCCAATCGCCATGTCGCCAGATGCCAGGGTACATCTCGAAGTAGCTACCCAGATAGCGTTCATTATTCTCGTCGTTCCAGAAAAAGACGGGCATGGAAGGCATGGGTTTGGTGAGCACCAGTTCGCCCACCTCATCAATGACGGGTTCGCCAACGTCGTTAAACGCCTGCACCTCTGCGCCCAGTGACGCTCCCTGAATTTCGCCAGCGTAGATGGGCATGGTGCGTGCGCCGCCGACAAAAGCGGTACACACATCCGTGCCACCACTGAGCGATTCTAGTGCCAGATGTTTGTTGACATTTTCGTAAATCCACTCGAAACCATTGACATTGAGCGGAGAACCTGTGGAGCCGACCACACGAATTCTGCTCAGGTCATAGTCCTGGTTGGGTGTAATCTCGGCCTTCATACAGGCACTGATAAAGGCGGCAGATGTGCCAAAGTAAGTCATGCCACTCTCTTCGGCCAACTGCCACAACACATTCATGTCCGGATAGCCTGGGCTGCCATTGTAGGCGATGACGGTTGCCCCCGACATCAACGCCCCCAAGAGATAATTCCACATCATCCAACCCGTGCTGCTATACCAGAAGAAGTTGTCATCCGGTCCCAGATTGTTATGCAACATCGTGGACTTGACATGTTCAAGGATCACACCACCATGCCCATGCACAATTGGTTTGGGCAGTCCCGTTGTCCCTGATGAATAGACGACCCAAATTGGATGGTCAAAGGGGACTTGTTCAAAGACCATGTCGCTGGGCGGGTTGGCGTTGGCAAGCGCGTCATCCCAAAGTTGTGTGTTGGTGAGGCCATCGGTGTTGGCGTTGACATGCCCAATCAGTATGGTCTGTTCCAGCGTGGGCAGCGCATCCTGCAATTCCTTCACCACGTCACGACGGTCAAACACCTTGCCATTATAGTCATAGCCATCGACCGCAATCAGTGCCTTGGGTTCAATCTGGCTAAAGCGGTCCAACACACTGCGGCTACCAAAGTCGGGTGAACAGCTTGACCAAATCGCACCAATGCTGGTGGCGGCAAAGAGTGCTACCGCCGCTTCAGGGATGTTAGGCACATAGGCCACCACGCGGTCACCACACTCGACACCCATGTCACGCAATGCCTGCGCGAGCCGATTGGCCTTGTCATAGATATCGGCCCAAGCAACCTCTTGGATAGGACCCGTCTCATCCTTGTACAGCATCATTGGGCGTTCATCAGTGCGCTTCGCCAGAATGTTCTCGGCATAGTTGAGTCGTGCGCCCTCAAACCACTGTGCGCCAGGCATAGCGTCATCGCCCAATGGTGTCTCGGCGCGCTGCGACGATTTGATGTCACAGTAATCCCAGATGCTCTGCCAAAATGTGCCGATGTTGTCCACCGACCACTGCCACAATTCAGGGTATGTGCCTAGATTCAGCCCGTAGGTCTCGTTGACCCACTTCCTATATTTGGTGATATTGGCGTTCTGAATATCCTCTTCGGTTGGCTGCCACAGTAAGCTGCCTTCGGTTATGGTTGTCATGATTGTTCTCCCGTCATGTCATGCGAATTGAATTGATGCTAAATCTTACAACAAGCCAAACGGGTTGACAATTTTTTGCCCATTATTCCTCACCCCATTTTTCGATCACCTGCAAATCTTTCAACAGGCGAATCAACCCCGTCTCATCCGTGTAGAGCATTCCCTTCTCATCCATAAATGTCTTGGCGGGTCCTGTGAAACCGCTACGTGCATAGAACCAACAGCGAACCTGCGCATGGCCTTTGTCATCGGCGAGATCACGCGCACCATTCCAGAACTTTTCGACATCGGGCTGGCTCACAGGGTCCTGCCAATTTTTGATCTCAACCACCCAAGGGATGTCGTTCGGATTGGTCGGCACGGCATAGGTGTCAATCTGATAGACACGGGTTGCGCCATAGGGTTGTGACATGGTGGGGTAGACACGTTCAAAGCGCGTCAGTATGATATCGCCAATGGTGTGAAAATATTTGGAACCATCCACTGTCTGGTCGGTAAAATACCGCCACATCAGTTTCTCAATAAACATCTCGGCAAAGCGACCGACCCATGTACGCAGTTCGCCTTTGAGTTGGGCAATCAACTCATCCTTGGCATCGCTTGCCGTTTTCGTCATCTTCTCCTGCACCTCAGCGATGGCTTCACGACGGGTCAGTTCCTTGATTTCCCAGCTATACTCTATTGCCAACATCTGCGCCAACTGCGGGTCAGATAGCCCTCCATAGAACTCATTGCCATTCTCACGCACCAAATCGCACCAAACCAATTGCCGCAACGTTTCGTTGGTTTCAGCCACCGTCATGGGCAATTCCAAATCTTTTATCAACTTCTCGACGCGGACCTCATCCTCACCATATTTTGTGAGATAGAAAATCATCTGGCGCGCATGAGGTCGATTGAAACTTTCCATGTTTTGTGCAAAATGATGCCGCCAAAAGTCATTGATATTCCCCACGCGATCCTCAACCTCAAACGCCAGTGTTTTCTTGATGCCCTCTTCGGTTGTGAGATTTCGCTGAGGATAATGGCTTTGAAAGAGACACCAAATGTAAAATGGGTTTCCATCCACCAGTTTACTGATTAAATAGGCCATATCTAGAGAAATGGGCATCTTACGACGTTGTGCATACTTTCGCACCAACTGTATTGCCCCGCGCATCGGTAAACGTTTGATATAGAATCGGCTGACGCGCCCCAGCATCGCCCCCGTTAATGCTTGCTCGGTCAGTATTGTTACCTGCGACCCAGCAATCAGCATAGGGGCGCGTGAAGACTCGGCGGCTGTCGCGTAAGCATTTGTGTAACGAGGGAACCGCTCTGTGCAGGCTTCATCTTTATAGAGAACTTGGTTGAGCCGTTGAAATTCATCAAACATAACAATGATACTCAACCCTGTTTGTGCTGCGCAGTCATGTGGCATTCCCAGAAGGACTTGACGGATTTTAATAAAGTCGGGGGGGCTGTCGGTTTTCCACCAATCAATCATTTCTGTGACATAGGTTTCGTTGGCCCCTTCTGCAATTTCAT
>JBCCFC010001254.1:0-3934 GCA_039029935.1 Chloroflexota bacterium | reverse complement strand
TTCACCGAATTGTCAGCCACCTGCACCGAGCCAATCCGCTTTCCTCCGTCGCCGACGATCTCATACCGGTCCGGCGAACCACGCTCAGGCTCGAACATCCATCCGAAGACTCCTTCGTAGAATGGCTTCACAACCGAAAGATCCCACACAAACAACTCCGCCCAAACCCATCGCCCCGCCGGCCCCCAAGGAGAATAGGAGGACTCCTGTTTGCCTTCGTAGGCCGTGAAGCCCGCTCCCGCCGGATCCCGTATCAGCGCCACCTTGCCCAAGGCGTTCGTCTCCTCGATCTCGATCTTCCCACCCAGTTCCTTGGCCCGCTCCACGGCCGCATCCAGATCATCCACCGCGAGGTAGGTCATCCAGAAGGACGGGCACTAGCGGATGTAGGTCTGGACTCAATATTCCCAGTGGGAGATGAACTGGTGAGCCTCTATGACTAATTCCACAGAATGCCCTTCTATTTTTCTTGAAACAACGATTCAGATCGATCGTGTTCTTGGCAATCGAGAGCGTCAGTTAGCACTAGAAAGAGAGTTGCGTAACTACCGCTTGGTTACATCGCGTTATGTATTAGGTGAGTATTTGCGTACAGTTGTTAAAGATGCAACTCGCCTACATGAGTTTTTACTCATATATCCCCACTTGGACGATGTTTTGACCGCTGTCGGACAACACTATAATAAACGAGAGGCCAGTCGGATGATGCTCCTACTCGGAGCATTGTTACGTAGCGGTAATACACTTGAACCCGTTACATATAATCAGCAAGTATTACTGGACCGAATCGTGCGCATGATTAAAGCAACACTGGTAAGACGTTTTCATGCTGGTATTGACGAGCTAATTGATGATGTTCAGTGTGGGCTGGCTCGTGAACGCCCTGTACAAAGCACATCGAACCCTTCCTATCAGCTACGCAGCCAGTGTGTGCGCACGGTGCGTGAGTGTGCATTAGCAGAGCATATGGAAACATGGAAACCACAACTGGCATTATTGGCAGAGGGCTTGAGCGAATCAAGTGACCCCGCGTTGGCACGTATGGGGCAGCTTGCTGGCCGAATCATTGATGACCCTGTGTTTGCACGAGGACGAAACTGCACATGGCATCTTGGTGATATGGTAATCGCGCTTGAATTGCCCGCTCTATACAACCAACCGCCGCCATTTTGAACCGATTCTGGATATTTTAAATAAACAGCTTTATCAACCATCTTCAATCAATTCAGGAGAATAACTTCAAATCTCATGGCTTATAATGCTTATTTTCGCAGCTTTCAGGACGCCCTCAGTGGCGAAACAACGGATACATACTCGCTCTATGATGTCATTTATCGCTGCCCCAAGACGGGCAGTTTGTTGGAAGTGCATCATGATATTGATGCGCTGCGCGATAAAACCGCCGACGAATGGAAACAACTCATTGACAGTCGCACCGGAACCACCGAATGGCCCTATGGCAGTGGTGTGTGGGGAATGCGTGAGTGGGTGATTCCCGATTTGCATGACGAGAATGTGGTCAGCATGTTTGAAGGCAACACCAACCTTTTCTGGGCAGACCGCTTGGGCAAGCAGATTGGCGTTCACGATTTGTGGATCAAGCTCTGTGGCAACAGTCATACAGGAAGCTTTAAAGATTTGGGCATGACCGTGTTGGTCAGTGTGGTCAAGCAGATGATGGCACGTGGTGACAGCCCTGTGCAAGCCGTTGCCTGCGCCAGTACGGGTGACACGAGTGCTGCCCTTGCTGCCTATGCAGCGTATGCGGGTATTCCATCGATCATCTTTCTGCCCGCTGGTAAAGTCAGCACTGCCCAACTCATCCAGCCCGTTGCCAACGGCGCACATGTCTTGGCATTGGATACCGATTTTGATGGCTGTATGGAAGTGGTCAAAGAGGTCACAGAAGATAAAACCATCTATCTTGCCAACTCCATGAATAGCCTGCGTATTGAAGGACAGAAGACGGTTGGCATTGAGATTGTCAGACAGTTTGATTGGGAAGTACCCGACTGGATTGTGATTCCTGTGGGTAACTTGGGCAACATCAGCGCGCTTTACAAGGGACTCAAATTGCTAATGGATTTGGGCATCATCAACAAAATGCCCCGTCTTATCGCCGCCCAAGCCAGCAAAGCCAGTCCGTTTTATCAGAGCTATCTCAACGGCTTTACAGAAAAAGTGAGCCTGACCGCAGGTGAGACACTAGCAACGGCTATCCGTATTGGTAATCCGGTCAGCTATGAGAAGGCTGTACAGGCGGTCAAAGAGACCAATGGTATCGTGGTTGAAGCGACAGAGCATGAGCTAGCCAACGCTGCGGGCATGGCTGACATGACGGGCATGTATACCTGCCCACACACGGGTGTCGCATTGGCGGGGCTATTCAAGTTGGTCAAACAAGGAGAAATCCATAAAGATGATCGCGTGGTTGTTCTGAGTACAGCACATGGCTTGAAGTTCACTGGATTCAAGGTTGGCTATCATGAGAGTACGCTGGAAGAGGTGGAGAGTGAGTATGAGAATCCACCTGTTTATCTGCCTGCGGATGTTAAAGCGGTTAAGCAGACGATTGTAGAGCGATTGGGGTTGTAGGTAGGTGATCTGTGGGTCGGTGGTCGGTGAGTCAATACCGACCCATTTTGAACCACTCAACTATATCTGGGCTTTTATGGCGAGGCCAAGAGCCTTTGCAATTAACGACGGAACAGCGTTTCCAATTTGTAATCCTGCGCTTTTCAATGTCATTTTTTTGCGCGTTGCAGTCTTAAATGTCCAATCAAGAGGAAATCCTTGGAGTGCCGCCATCTCGATGGTATTCAGTCCACGATTTTCTGTTGGATGAATATACTTTCCCTTCGCTGGGTTATATGCTGCTGTACGAATTGTCACAGACGGTTCATCTAGGCGCAACCGGCCAAAGGTATCGTTCCCTTGGTGCTTGCCACTCTTCCAGCAATTGGGCAACATTTCTGGCGGGAGTACTTTGAAATTTTCCCCCGGCCCTATTCTTCTCATTCGTTCTAACACGATATCTGAAATATTCATCACAGCGTAATCGCTACGTGTTTGATAATCATCTGGGAGCGCATGAAAGACATCTTCAACCGTGACCCAAGGGTCTGGCTTGTAGGTGGGTTGATAATCCAACTGCTCGACAAATGTTGCCCACTCTTTCGCTCCTTTGAAATGGGTGGGTAGTGGGAAGGCAGGTTTGGATACACCTTGAATGCCTAGCAGAAAAAATCGCTGACGGCGTTGCCCCACCCCATAGTTGGCAGCGTTGAGAACTGTGTAGGACATTCCATATCCTAACCCCTCCAACTTATCCATCATGTACTGAATGACATTCGCATGACGTGCTTGTGTGATGCCGACAACGTTCTCAAATAAAAACGCCTGTGGATGGATACCGCGTACCATTTTGACAAATTCTAGGAAAAGATCACCATTTTTCGGATCATTCGTGCCTTGCTTCTTGCCAATATTACTAAAGGGCTGACAAGGCGCACCGCCGATGACCAAAGCAACTTCCCCTTTTTCTAGCCGTGTCAAGGCAAGCAGTTCATGCGGTTCAATCTCGCGTATATCGCCCGCAATACGGCCATCGTTGTCCTCAAACAATGTCCATTGTTTGCGGTTGTATCGCAGTGTTTCTCGGCAATCAGGGTCGATTTCTACACAGGCAACTGTCTCAAAGCCAGCCTGTTCCAAGCCAATATCAAATCCACCTGCTCCGCTAAAGAGGCTGATGACTTTTCGGTTTTTGTTGTCTATATCCTCAGCAAAATTCGTTATGTTATGATATAATATATTCTGTTGATGGTGCATATAAATATCCGATGAATAGACCTTATCAGGTGTGCTATCGAACAAACTATATTGATAAGGGCGTGATAATGTTTGGAGATTAAAGCTTGTTTTTGCTAACCCA
>JBCCFC010001253.1:0-3934 GCA_039029935.1 Chloroflexota bacterium | reverse complement strand
TGTAATGGTCAGAAAGAGGGTGAACACGAACAGTTAGGCTCTTAGGTCACCCCGATAAAGGCCGGAGTCCACTCTGGTACAGTGCGGATTCTTACCTTCGTAGAAACGGATAAGCGAGCTGGTCAAACTGTTCAACCTGTTACTGACCATTACAACAAATTGGTCTTTGGCATGTATCGCTACGAGTGGCAGGCAATTCAGGATGGGCAACTTCCTGTCACCCGTGCGCGTCAAGTCTACACCGTGCAGCCAGTCCTCAGCGTGGCCGATGTCGAGGCGACCGCTGTCTTTTACCGTGACAAGCTCGGTTTTATAATTGACTTTTTGTTTGGTGATCCACCTGAACATGGTGGTATCTCTTATTGCGACTGGATGACCGAAGGTGTGCGTATTCAGTTGAGTAAGGAAGAAGAGTTTACTCCACGTGGGGATGGCAGAGTGCCTGATATGGTGCTGTATATTTTTGTTGGACCGGAGATTGATGCCCTCTATGATCGATTGCGGACCAATGGTGTGCGTATTGTGCAGGAGATCGCCACAAAGCCTTGGGGATTGCGTGAATTTGTCATTACGGACAACAATGGGCATTTGCTACGGTTTGGGACAGCGGCATAGACGGTCTGGGTTGAAATTCATTTAATTTGACTTGTGTATGTGAGCGTTGTATACTGCCCAGACTAGCTCTGTTGAGCTGCAACTTAGTGGAACAAAAAAAGTGACTAAGTAAATCCCAATATGACTCTGCTGAAAAAAGGTCAAAATATCCCAAAAGTCCGACTTCTCACCAGCGGTAGAAATCAGCAAATTCCACAGAAGTCGGACTTTTTTCAGCAGAGTCCAATATGTTTTTAGAAAATAGCGGAGTTAGGCGGGGTATCCTTTGGGTCCTAGTGCCGGAGGTCGCATTAGAGAATGCTTATTCCGCTATATCTGATTACTTTCTGCGATTTACTTAATTATGTTGCTTTGGCTGAGAGAGTGTCGAGACCATAAAATTGGGGGCCTATCATGAAACTAACCAATGAGCAAATCCAAGAATTTAATGAAAATGGTGTACTGTTGGCACGCGGTGTGTTGACAGACGATGATCTGCAACCTGTGATTGATGAACTATCTGCGCTGATTGATGAGCGGGCGCGGGCATTGCAGGCGGAGGGCAAGATTACCGACCTGCATGAGGACAAGCCGTTTGAAACTCGCTATGGCTATCTCTATGACCAATGCAAGGATATCGCCAAAGGGCTGGATATCATGCATTACAGAGGCCGGGCTATCTTTGGTTTCTTACACAATCAAAATCTGATTGAGGCGGTGTCTGGGTTGGTGGGTGAAGAGGTCACGTGTAACCCCATTCAGCATCTGCGCGCCAAACCACCAGAGAAGTTTGACCCATACACTGGGCCATCGTTTCATGTTGTCCCTTGGCATCAGGATGCAGGGGTGATGATGACAGAGTCCGAAGATTCTAATGTTGTGACCTGCTGGATGCCGATTGGCGATGCCACCGCGGAAATGGGCTGTCTCAAGGTTTTGCCCAATGTACATGATGAGGGCTATCGTCGTCACATCAAGAAGCTAGGCACGGCCATCGACCCTGAATTGATGCCAGAGGTCGAACCGCGTACATTAGCGTGTCGTAAAGGTGATGTCATTTTTATGAGCAAATATACGCCACACCGCTCCACACCCAATCAATCGGAATTATGTCGTTGGTCGCTGGACTTGCGCTACCAGACAACTGGACACCATACCGGACGCACGGGACATCCTGATTTTGTGGTGCAATCACCAAACAACCCAGAAAGTGTCATGAACGACTACGACGAATGGTGTCGTTTATGGGTTGATGCCTTTGAGAACCCACGTGGCTTTGCTGGGCATAGAAGCGAATAAATCAGCGCGAATAGAATAGCCCAGAGTGGATAATTTGCCATGACAAGTACACCAGCCATTCGCATTCTCATTGCGGACGATCACCCTATTGTGCGCGATGGGTTACGCTCGGTGCTCAGTACGCAACGAGACTTTGAGGTCGTTGGTGAAGCGGGCGATGGGCATGAAGCGTTGCAACAAATTCAAGCGTTAGAGCCAGATGTGCTATTACTGGATTTGGAGATGCCTGGATTGGATGGGGTGGAGACACTGATTCAACTCGGCCAGTCGATGCCCGATGCTAAGGTGCGTGTCATCATCTTCACCGCTTTTGATACCGATGATCGTATTATTGACGCTGTACGCGCTGGGGCCAGTGGATATTTACTTAAAGGGGCACCGCGTGATGAGCTATTTAATGGCATTCGTGTAGTCAACAGTGGTGGTAGCCTACTGCAACCAGTCATTGCCTCGAAACTGATTGCGCGGCTTAATCAGCCAGATGAACCTGCTGCAACTGCTTTGCCTGATACATTGCCCAATACGCTGCCCAATACATTGCCCAATACGCTGCCCAATACGCTGCCCAATACGCTGATTGAGACGCTGACACCACGCGAAGAGGAAGTGCTGTGCTTGATGGCACAAGGACTGCCCAACAAAGAGATTGCGACCCAGCTTGTGATTACCGAGCGCACCGTGAAATTTCATGTCAGCTCTGTAATTGGTAAATTCGGTGTCAGCAATCGCACAGAGGCGGTGACATTGGCCGCACGACATGGGCTTGTGGATTTAGGTTAACTGGAGAGCGTGACAATGACAACTCAGTTTGTTTCTTCCACCAATGATGTTCAAATCGCCTATGATGTGTGTGGTTCTGGTCCCGCATTGTTATTGGTGCATGGTTTTTCTAACAACCGCAGCATGTGGCATGACTATGGTTGGGTCGAACAGTTTCAGGCTAGCCATACCGTTGTGACAATGGATATTCGTGGCTGTGGTGAGAGCGGCAAGACACATGACCCCGCTGACTATACGTTGCAAGCACACTTGGATGATGTCAACAGTGTATTAGACGCCTGTGATATTACAGATTGTGTCTATTGGGGTTGGTCTTTTGGGGCGACCATCGGTACACATTTGGGGGCATCAACGGCGTATCTTGGAGAACGTATCAAGGGCGTGGTGGTTGCTGGCACATACTTTGGCCCTATCTTTAGCAGTGAACGATGGCACAATGATAACCGCGAGATTGCCCAAGTTGCCAAGGCCAAACGCGAAGGGTGGCTGGATACACTTGAGCTACCCGATGGGCTGAGGCATTTTGCGGAAACAAATGATCTGGATTTGTTTTGGGCGCGTCGATATGGAGTCGAAAGCTGGCCTGTCGTCTCTCCAGCGGACTTGCACTGCCCAGCATTAATTTACACAGGTGAAAACGATGGTGGTGGTACAATTGTCGATAAATTGCGCCAGCAACAGCCCGCGATTGAGTCCGCTGGACACACCTTCCATTGTTTTGATGCCTTTGATCATGAGCAACTGGTCAGTGAACGGGCGACGGTTGCACCTGTGATTGAGGACTTCTTGAAGCGAGTTCAGTAACATAGATTGCCAACCTATAGTACTACTGATGACAATGAGAGTAACTTACCCACCATTCGTTATAATTTCATCAATGATATTTTTGATATTTTTCAATACACCAAAAATTTCAGTGAGTTCTGGGCCTGTTGAGTTCAATCCACGATGAACTACATATTCTTTGCCGTGAAGGACGACAAAGAACCACATCCGCCCCAGTAAATATGCACCATATACGGGACGGTCATCTTGGTTGAGTAGTTGTGCTGCAACCATCTCAATCATTAACTGGCCTAATGGATCACCCTTAATCTCTGGCTCTTGTTTATATTCATGAATAAAGAAAAATTGTTTTTCTGGCTCACGTTGTCCCTTTGCCTATAGATAATCAATTTTGCCTGATAAGGTATTATCCCAATAAGGAACTGATATCTGACGATCTAAGAATGTCCGTTAATCTGCTTGTTTAAAGTTGATC
>JBCCFC010001252.1:0-3935 GCA_039029935.1 Chloroflexota bacterium | reverse complement strand
TGGCGACGGTCATTGAAACAGTTGATCTGTCTTAGTCGACGCCAGTTGTTGCTTCACAGGAAATACAAGTGTGGGATGCTCCCTTGTTACATATTCAACGCTGGTTTTTGCATTCAAAACAAAAATCAATTCACCACTTCAATCAAGCGGTTTTACTTACTATAAAGAAGGGAGTTGATGAGGTTTTTCTTAAAGAAATTTCTCACGCCTTATTGTGCCATCATGATGCCTTACGTTTTCAATATCGGCAGGATGAATCGGGATGGAATCAAGCGTATCTTACACCAAACAATAGAGAGATTTTTAACGTTGTTGATTTGCAAGGAATTCCTATTCAAGAGCGTGCCGCAGAGATAGAGAAGATTGGTGCTCAGACGCAAGCGAGTCTTGACCCGTTAGCAGGTGACCTAGTGCGTTTTATCTATTTCAAAGTAGGCAATTTAGGTCGTGAGGAGACTCACCCTACGGTAGATGCCCACTGGACACGGCTACTAATTGTGATTCATCACCTCGCCGTCGATGGTGTCTCTTGGCATATTCTTATCGAGGATTTGACAACATTATTGGATAGGGGACAATTACCACCCAAAACAAGCAGCTACCGTGACTGGGCTGAACAGTTGCAAGCCAAGACAGCAGAAGGGTTCTTTGATGCACATATCAATGATTGGTTACATGGAATTCCTGATGCCATTCTACCTCTGGACAACCCTGATGCGGTCAACACAGTGGCAGACAGTCATAACTTGTGGTTCACGCTCTCCCACCCCCAAACAGAGCATCTACTTCGTACCTTACCCAAGCTGCATGATGTGACCTTAGATGCAGTCGTCCTCACCGCCTTGACAGAAACACTCGTACAATGGTCTGGACAGTCAAGTGTGAGTATCAAGTTTGAGAGTCATGGACGTCAGGCCCTCTTTGAAACCGTTAACCTAAATCGCACTGTCGGCTGGTTCACATCTACCTATCCCTTGACTATCCCGCAATTTTATGGGTCTGCGGTTAAGCGTATACGTTATACACTGGAGCAGTTACGCCAGGTGACAGATGGTGGGATTAGTTTTGGCGCGTTGCGCTACTTTCATCCGGACAAGGCAGTCCGTACCCAGTTTGAGGCATTGCCGGTCCCATGGGTGACTTATAACTATCTTGGTCAACGCAATAGCCTAGCAAATCAAGATGTGGGGTTTGCTTCGGAATCTATAGGACAACAAGTTTCATCTAGCTATCAACGAGATACGCTGTTGGATAGCAATGCCTCGGTCATCAATGGGCAACTACGCATACGCTGGACTGTCACGCCCCAAATCCAGCGTGAAACCGCAGAATCTTTATTTGGCATATTTAGAAAAACGTTAGATACGCTTATTGCGGAGTCACTTCATCTCCATGAGCATGTTGTCATTCCATCTGATTTTGCAGACTCCGATTTATCACTAAGGCAACTGGAAGCACTAATGAGTGACCAGGAGGACTCATTGGAGATGGAGTATGAAGATGCAGAATACGAGGAGTTTTAAATATGTTAGATGCATTAAAAATACTTCAAAAGCTAAACGCACTGGATATATATCCTTCCCAATATGGTGACAAACTACGCGTGTCTGATCCCAACAAACGGCTAACAAATGAATTGCGTAGCCAGATTAGAGCCAATAAATCGGCTATCATTGAACGATTAGCGGGCAAGCAGACTAGAGACATAGAGGAAGTCTATGGGCTTACGCCAATGCAATCAGGGATGTTATTTGAAAGTCTGTTGACACCAAACAGTGGGACGTATATTGAACCAAGTCTATTCTATGTTGAGGATACGACATTTGATGTGACCCGGTTTATCCAAGCCATTGAGCATGTCATTGATCAGCATGATAGCTTACGCGCTGCTTTTCAGTCCCATCACGAGGGTGAAACGGTTCAGGTGGTTTATCAATGCGCCCAATTGCCTGTGGCTGTGCTTGATTGGCGAGATTTGTCTGAGGATGACTATCAAACACATCTAGCTAACCACATCAAAAAAAACTATTTCACCGACTTTGATTTCTCACAGGCCCCCTTGTTACGCCTAACTGTAATTGAGCGTACTCAAAACACCTATCATATGCTCTTTACCTCCCACCATATCCTGCTGGACCGCTGGTCAGTCGATTTGTTTTGGTCAGCAGTACGCCGTGTCTATGCAGAACAACCATTGCCCCAAAACATCCCCTATCAATCATATATTCATTATCTACGTCAACGCCCTGTCGAGCCAGATTTCTGGAAAACCTATCTACGTGGGTTTAGTGTGCCTACGCCATTGCCGACCATTGCGCGACAAGGGATAACGCAAACCGAAGACAAGCTTGGTTTCATTACGCAGTCGTTCTCCCTTGACTCAACACATCAAATAAACGCTTTTGTACGTACACAAGGAATAACGCTGAACACCTTATTCCAAGCAACATGGGGATTGCTCCTGGCACGCTATACAAACGAAACAGATGTCGTCTTTGGAATCGTCACATCAGGACGCAATGCACCTGTTAAAGGGATTGAATCTATCATTGGCTTATTCATTAACACCTTGCCCTTTCGAGTACAACTGGACTCTGGTGAAAATGATACCGGAGAAAAAAATATAGAAGGAAAAGGAACAAAGCTGACAGGCTTGACCTTGTTACAACAAGTGGTACAAACCCATTTAGATATCCAACAACATGAGCATACCCCACTGTTGGATATACAACGGTGGAGTGAGGTGTCTGCGGGTACACGTTTATTTGATAGCTTATATCTCTTCCAAAATACCCCCAAAAACACAATCGGAACTGATGCGAGTAGACTCAATCTACAGCGAGTTTGGACAGAAACTGGGGATACGGGATATCCATTGGTCGCATTGGTGGCACCAGGAAATCCAGATCAACCAGTCAGGATTACATTAAAGTATCATACCACTCAATATGCCGCAAAGACCATTGAACGTATTCTCACCCACTGGCAAAGTTTGGTGATGAGTATGGTATCATACTCAGATAAACCAGCTCTGCAACTGCCCATGCTGACCGAGGCTGAATATCATCAGATTGTGCATGAATGGAATAATACTGCGGTCGATTTTGGCGAACCCGAAACCATCCATGCGCTATTTGAACAGCAGGTAGAGCGTACACCCAATGCCACCGCCCTTGTTTTTGAGAACAAACAACTTACCTATAAAGAACTGAATGAACGTGCCAACCAACTTGCCCATTATCTGATTAAATTAGGTGTGCAAGCCGATACCTTAATCGGTGTAGCAATGGAACGCTCCTTAGAAATGGTCATGAGCTTCCTCGCTATTCTCAAAGCGGGGGGGGCTTATGTCCCTATCGACCCGACCTATCCATCTGAGCGCATTCACTTGATGTTGATGGACACCAAAGCAAAGATTGTGCTAACGAAATCACCGTTTAATCTGAGTTTAAAGGATCACGTGGTTCCGAGGCTTGTTCACATTGACCAAGATAACGAAGCCATTTCGTCGCAGTCCACTGAGAATCCTCGGCATATGACCAATGCAAAAAACTTGGCCTATGTTCTCTATACATCGGGTTCAACAGGTAACGCCAAAGGTGTTTTGATCGAGCATCGTCACCTATTCAACTATATCAAGGCGATTATTGCACGCTTTAACATTAAGCCAGATGCTAGTTTTGCCCTAGCTCAATCGCTCCAATTCGACCTAGGACTAACAATGGTCTATCCTGCGTTAGCAACGGGTGGTACACTCCATATTTTGAATGACGATGAGGCCAAAGATCCAGCATTTTTTTCTCGTTATCTACAACAACATACCATTGAGTATCTGAAGATGACGCCAAGCCACTTGTCAGCTTTGATGAATGAGTCTCATATAGACATTCAAACAGCCATTATTCTCGGCGGTGAGGCCGCAGACACCAAGTGGG
>JBCCFC010001251.1:0-3936 GCA_039029935.1 Chloroflexota bacterium | reverse complement strand
CTTCTGGAGCTTGGGCGGCACCACGATCTTACCCTTGTGAGTAATGATCTGGAAGGTGTTGGAGGAGTGTCTCATCTCCTCCACCTTATACTCGGAATCGGTCTCGAGTTTGGCTTGAAGCCCTGCCCACTTTTGTTGTTCGGAGGCGATCTCCTTGAACGAGAGAGGGTAACTCTCTGGGCCTTGCCTAATACCTACCCCTAAAAGGGTGGGGCGGCCCCAAGCGCGAACAGCCTTGGCCGAGCTTTTTTGGCCGGATCGGGAACCTGGGCTGGCGCGTCGTTATCTGCGCAATCATCTGGTAGAACTGCGTCGTCATTTAGGCATGTATATGGTGATTACGACAGATAGAATGGGGTTTGAAAACACCATCACAAGCGCGGTCGATGTCCATCAATTCTATCAACAATTCGCTGTTCGTCAGGGGCAAGGCAATGGTTATGTCCAGCAACACCAAGGCAATGGTCATGCCCAACAACGCCAAGCGATTGACCTCTATCGTGGTGATTTTCTTGAAGGCGTCTATCTCCCCAAAACACCCTTCTTTAACGATTGGGTGGACGACAAGCGTGAGGAACTGCGGGTCCATATCTCGACGCTTCTGTTTCAATTGAGCGAAGCGGAGATTACGTTGGGCAATCGAGCGCAGGCTTACACCGATCTCGAACGACTGTTGACACTGATTCCTTGGCATGAAGAGGCGCATCAACGCAAAATGCGGATGCTCTATGAAGATGGGCAACGATGGGCTGCGTTGGAGCAGTATGCCACGTTGCAATCCGTGCTGCGAGATGAGCTGGATGTGGAGCCAAGCGTTGAGACGGCGCAGTTGATTGAACGGATTCGTGCAGATGAGGATGTGGCCTCTGTGAGAGATAGAGGGCCGTCTGAACTCCGTGTCGATGTTCGCAGTGCTGCTCATACAGCGACCCATCCACCCCATCAATCCAGCCAGCCCGTTCCTCTCATCCATCCTATGTCCCGGCCTCGGCTCACCAGCCCAGCACCGCTTGTCCCGCTGATTGGTCATTACGACCTGTTGGCAACGGTGAAAGGGTATCTTCATAGCGACGCCCATCGTTTAGTCACATTGGTGGGTATGGGTGGCGTTGGCAAAAGCTATCTTGCCCTGACGCTGGGACAGATGTTTTTAGAGAAGGATACTGGGGGGATACTGGTGAATTCCCTGATGGCGTTGGGTTTGTGCCCTTGGTGGGTGTGGAGGCAATTAATCAGGTTGCAGAGGGGCAAGTTGCAGGTGGGCAGGTTGCAGAGGAAAAGGTTGCGAGTGAGCAGCCAGGTGAGTTGATTTCACAGGAGACACAACGCTTTGTCAGTGCGATTGCCAAGACCCTACAGTTGCCTGTCAGCAGTTCGAGTGATGGCTTGACACAAATTATCAGCTATCTTCAGCAACGGCGATTGTTGTTGATTTTGGACAACTTTGAGCATGTTCTGGGTGCAAACCCCCTGCTGACAGCACTGGTCCAGCAGGCTCTCTCCTGTTCGTTTCTCGTGACATCTCGTGTTCGTCTGCAAGCAATAGGTGAGACAATCGTACAAGTTCAGCCGCTGCCCATTGCACAAGTGTCCGAACTAGACACCATGTTGATGACATTGCCGACAGCACCCCATCATCAATCCCCTCAACAGAATACCTCACAAGAACAAACATCAACGCCCCAATCGTTGATTGAGATGCTGCCCCAAACAGAGGACTATACCTCCATCAAACTCTTTCTGGACTATGCCAATCGTCATCATGCACAGTTGGCGATTGGACCTAGTGATTTAGCGACCATCAGCAAACTCTGTCACCTCACAGGTGGTCTGCCATTGATCTTAAGCATGGTTGCGGCGTGGACCGAGCATTTTACCCTGCCACAAATCGTGAGTCAGCTTGAACAGGACAGCCGTCTCTTTGCCCAGACCGCAACAGAACAGACAAGTACCTACCATCCGTTCGCCTATGCCCCTGGCAACTACCACACACTGGATGCCTTTTTTGACCAATCATGGCAACTGCTCTCGATCTCGGAGCAGGGTTCGCTGAGTGCGCTGGCAAACTTTGTGGCCTCCTTTGATCTGGGTGCTGCCCAAGCGGTTGTCGGTGTCAACATGTTTGACCTCAAACGGCTGACCGATACCTCGCTGCTTCAAGTCCAGCAAATTGGTCGGTATGAATTTCATCCGCTTATTCGTGATTATCTACAGGAGAAATGGGAGGCAACCATTGCCGATGAGGAGACCCATGAACAAATCTTTTGGGAACAATATTGCACCTATTTCTTTGAGGTTGTGGCGACCTATGTGCCACAGCTAAATGGCGAAAAGGCGAGCGAGGCCCTTGCCAACCTGCGCCGTGAACAGGATCACATCCACCTGGCATGGCGACAGGCGATTACACACAATTTTGTGTCGCTCATCCAGGCTACCTTTGACCTACTTGTAAAATTTTACAATCGGTGCAGCTTTTTTAAGGAGACCTTGGCCCTCTGTGAGCATATCCGCCAGCTCTGCGAACAGCAGCCTACGGATTCAGCCTATCAGCATCTGCTTGTTTCCGTCAACGTCGCTATAGTAGAGACGTATGCCCAGAGTTATCAATTGACAGAGGGAATGGCGTTGGCAGAGGTGTTAGAAAAACAGATTATGGCACAGACGATGCCCATACCACCTGATCTTGAGATGTGTTTCCATCTGGCTTACGCACATATCATGAGCGAGACAAGCAGTATTACGCAAGCAATCGCCTATTTAACCAGCGCACATGATAAACTCGCAGGACAAATTTCACCCTCTTTCTCTGGCCGCTATAACCTCTTCTTATTTAGAAAAGCCGTGCTGAATGGCGATAACGAGCAGGCACTGGGCTATTCGGAAAAAGCCTTGACCTATTTTCAGCAAGATGACAATCTATGGGACTATGCCTCGACTGTGTACTTATCGGTCGCTTTGGATAAACAACAAAAGCGCACACAGGTTGAGCAAGCCCTTGTTCTCAGTCAGAGAATCAATCATATTGAGTGTGAGGCAATTTGTCACAGTATCCTTGCCTCTTGTTTGGGACTTAGTCAACATACACAACGTCTGGGTTATCTTCAGAAAGCCATTGCCCTTTCTCGGTCAATGGGGAATGGATTAAATACCGTTAACCCTGTATCAGAGTTGACTGCGGAGTATATTCGTCTGGGCTCCTATGCCAAAGCGGAAGCGTTGCAACGGTTGATTGTAGCGCAGACAGACATAGATGAAGTCGCCTCTTACATGATGACCATTCATGGAACAATGTTAGCATTTTATCGTGGTGATCTTGATGCGACATTGCATATGAGCCAACAGCTTGTTGATCCCCAAGAGACTGTCGGTGTGTTAGTACAGTTACTCGCTATGTTTTATCGTGGCTATGCCCTCATGCTCAATGACGATCTTACTGAGGCACAGGCTATTTTTGTCCAACTACAACAAATGTTAGCACTCATAGAGAACGATTTTGGCTATGAAAGACGGTTTGTCTATATGGCCTTGGCCGAAGTCGCCTATCGCCAAGGGGACCTCGACCACGCAAAGACGCATGTGGCGTGGCTGTTGCCCTATCTTGTCTCGATACAGGATCATGGCTACTATGCCGGAGAAATCATCCTAATCGACTATTTCCGCCAGCATTGGGTCTGCTATCAGGTGTTGAAGGCACTGAATGATGCACGTGCGGATGGTGTGTTGCAGAGCAGTTATGAGCAGCTACAGACGTGGGCGGATGGGATTGAGGATGAGGAGTTGCGGCGTTCGTTTTTGGAGAATGTGGCGGTGAATCAGATGATTGTGGACAGCAATTCCCGCTACCAGAGGTAGAAGGGAGAAACTTTCGCGAATAGAGCAAGGGTTCTGGGGTATATAAAGCGTATGTAGGATTATAAAGAGTATGTTTGAAGAGTG
>JBCCFC010001250.1:0-3942 GCA_039029935.1 Chloroflexota bacterium | reverse complement strand
CCATAGGCAAAGAATCCATGTTGAAGGAGCCTCTAAATGTTTAGTAGTCAACTAGATAGCGAGTTTTCCGCAAGGGGAAACGATGGCAACTGACGTGATTCGCTTGATAGAATAGAGTACAAGTGAATCCAAACTCTTCACAATCAACTTCAACAATTAGTATCGTGCTTTTACGAACAAAACAACTTCACGTTAAATAATGATACTCGTTGAACAAAAAAATAAGTACAGGAAAGGTGATAATCCGTATGAATAAGTATCTTGCTGAATTTATTGGCACATTTTGGCTGGTGCTGGGTGGATGTGGTAGCGCTGTGTTGGCCGCAGCATTCCCCGATGTGGGCATTGGGCTATTGGGCGTCTCATTCGCCTTTGGCTTAACCGTGTTGACAATGGCCTATGCGATTGGGCATATCTCTGGCTGCCATCTCAACCCGGCTGTGTCAATTGGCCTGTGGGTGGGTGGACGCTTTTCCGCAGCGCAATTGCTCCCTTACATCGTCGCCCAAGTAGTGGGTGCAATCGTCGCTGGTGGTGTCCTCTTTGTGATTGCGACGGGACAGGCTGGCTTTGAAATTGGTGGCTTTGCCTCGAATGGCTATGGTGAGCATTCACCAGGTGGCTACTCGATGGTTGCGGCGTTGGTGACAGAAATTGTCATGACCATGATGTTCCTTTTCATCATCCTTGGCGCAACCGACAAACGCGCACCCGCAGGCATGGCCCCCATCGCCATTGGTCTAGGCTTGACGTTGATCCACCTCATCAGCATTCCTGTCACCAACACATCAGTCAATCCTGCTCGTAGCACGGGTGTCGCTCTCTTTGCAGATAGCTGGGCAATTGGTGAGTTGTGGCTCTTCTGGGTTGCACCGATTGTGGGCGCAATCATCGGCGCGATCATCTATCGTGTCGTCAGCGGTGGCGACGATGCATAAGCGCAATAGCGATATCAACTAAAAAACTGCGTTCTTCCGTATCCGTTTTTTTAAAAAAAACGGATACGGAAGAACGCAGTTTTTTGTTTAGAAAAGTATAAAATCTGCCAAGGGGCACGGTCCGGTTCTGGCTGAAAGCTGACGGCTGAGTAGCTGAACGCTT
Organism: Chloroflexota bacterium; assembly: GCA_039029935.1. Lineage (GTDB taxonomy): Bacteria > Chloroflexota > Anaerolineae > Caldilineales > Caldilineaceae. Next base: position 2,841 of record JBCCFC010001250.1, on the reverse strand, counting down.
TTTTATGCTGCTTGTGCGCTACCACCGCGATGGCGTATAAACAAAATCGCTGCGGAACCAATCACCGCAATCGCCGAAATGATGTGTACGGTGTTGAATGGTGTGCCGCCAAAGAACCACGAGTCGGTGCGGATAAACTCGAGCATAAAGCGTCCCAGTGGATACCACATGAGATACATGAGCAGGAGATCACCATTTTTGAGCTGTTTCTCAAAGCGACGTGAAATCCAGAAAATCATCAGGAAGCCAGAGAAATTCCACAGCACTTCGTATAGAAATAGTGGGTGGAACCGCGTGCTGGCCGGGTACTGTGTCATGTCATTGTAGGGCGCAATGCGATGGAACTGATCAATGTCCAAGCCCCAAGGCAGTGTCGTTGGTGGTCCATAAAGCTCTTGGTTGATAAAGTTGGCAAGACGCCCAATGGCCTGTCCCAATGGTAGCCCTAGACCTACACCATCAAAGAAGACCAACGCAGGCAGTTGGCGGATGCGCACAAAGAAGAAGAGCGCTATGCTGCCAAAGATAAAGGCCCCAAAGATGTGAATGCCACCTGTCCAAATGGCGATAATCTGAAGGGGGTTGTCCAGAAAATATTGTAAATTCTCCGGTGACGATTGGATAAAGACATAATAGAGACGGGCACCGATGAGGGCTGGAAGCAAAATCCAGACCAACATATCCCAGACATCCTCGCCATTATGTCCTTTGCGCTGGACATGGCGACTGGCAACAGCAGCGGCGGCTATCATGCCACCAACAAGCAATAGCCCATACCAGCGTAATGCTAGTGGGCCAATTTCAACGAGAATTGGATCAACAGGTGGTCGCATGAAAAGTGTACTCCTTGAAAATTTTTCACCGCAGAGCAGTAATCGGTAGGTCCGTAATCGGTAGATCGGTAATCGGTAAGTCGGTCACTGAATACCGATCTACTGAATACTGACTCACCGGACTGCTCTCTGCGGTAAACTTCTTTTAATCTAAATACCCCAAAGCCCGCAGATGACGCTGTAACTGCGAGTCAATTTGCTCTGTAATTCGACCTGCCCCTTTGGCAACGGTTGCGTTGTGCAGCTCAAAGGCGCGGATGTGTTCATGTAAGGTTGCTGCCGTGTCTGGCAATTGTGTGTATAAGTTGGTGTCCTCTGTAGGGTCACTGGCGAGGTTAAATAGCTCGCGGTGTTCTGGCCCTGTCAAGATAAGTTTGTGTTGCCCGTTCCACACAGCACGACGAGGCTGGTCACAACGATGACGTGCCACCAACTCTGGCTTGTGCTTTTGGATAATATTGAGGACGTTCTGCGATGTTACCGCTTCGGCAAAGACTGTGCCATCATCCGGATCGCTCGCTGCACTCTGCGCCACATTATAGGCCATTTCTTGCGGTGTGGCAGCACCAGCAGCCGTTAATATGGTGTGATAGAGCCGTCGTGTTGAGACCAGATTATCGCGTACATCACCGCGTGTCAGATTCCCCGCAGGATCACGGATAATCAGTGGGACATGGGTCAATAAATTATAGGCCGAAATCGAGTGACCGATGAGATGTTTCTCGCCAAGATGCTCACCATGATCGGCGCAGATGATGACCATCGTGTTGTCCAGCTTCCCGCTGGAACGCAGCTTCTCAAAAAATTGACCCAAATGCTGGTCTTGACTGGCAACCTCGGCATCGTACATACCATTGATAATCGCACTGTGTTCCGCAGCCATATCGCTACCCAAGGGGGCCAACCAGCCAAAAACATCACTGTTAAACTTGCGTAAATACTTTTGTGCCTCTCGATCCTGTAGTACCCCCGGCGCATAACGCTCGACATGCTCATGCATCGGATGAAAGGGCATGTGTGTCCCCATCAGATTCACAAAGGAGAAAATAGGCTGGTTGGGCAGTGTCTCTTTGCGGCTGATGTGTAATTGAGCCGCATCGTTGAGTGACTTGGCCGTATTCCCCTTAAAACTGAGTGCGCTCTGCCAGAGCGGAAGCATGATGGGTGTAAAGGCAAAGTTGAGCAGCGCATCTGAGCGTGCAAAGGCATCCTGCACTTTATGGACAAACCCGCCCAAGACACGCTTAAAGACCTGGCGATAACGACCAAAGACGGTTAACGGCACACCTGCCTGATTGGGACGTGAGGTCAAGATACCGCTGTAGTTGAGAAAGCTGAAAAACCCACGACGCAAGCCATTGTTGACCACGCCAACCAATGGATTATTGCAGAAGGCGGCAGTATAATAGCCGTGATCGGTCAGGCGTTGCGCCAACGTGGGCAGTTCATTGGGCAGGATTGTATGCGCATGTTGGGTTCCATGCACAGATGGGTAGACCCCCGTAAACATCGAAGCATGGGAGGGTACAGTCCATTGTGCCGGAGCAATCGCACGTTGAAACAGCGTCGCATCTTCGGCAAACGCATCCAAATAGGGCGATGTCTCATGTTCATACCCATAACACGAGAGCCGATCCACCCGTTGCGTATCTAAAACAATCATCAAGATGTCTGGTTGTTGATTCTGAGCAGGCAAACGTAAAACTCCTTGTGTAAACAGTGAACAGTGAATAGTGAATAGTGAATAGTTGATTCGCTCAGATCATCACTATTCACTATTCACTATTCACTGTTCACTAATTGGACTCTTCAAATTTTGACAGTATAGCGTGTTTGTTGGGTCGCGGCAAATAAAGATGATACCCTAGCCACTCGCCCATTGGCTTTATCGCTGAGGTTGGGGCCGCACGCACATTAACAATTCACAAATTCAACAATTCAACAATTCACAAATTTATCAGTTCATCGTCAATATCATCTAGTTGTCGTTTGAATTGGGCAACCAAAT
>JBCCFC010001249.1:0-3943 GCA_039029935.1 Chloroflexota bacterium | reverse complement strand
TCAGTACCTTCGCAGTTTGTGTGTTGATCATGTTGCATTGCTCGCTACTCAATCACCATGTGCTGTTGATAATTCCAGCTCTATAAGCATGGTCTGACTGTTGAGCATGGGTTCAGGACGAGGGTTGGACCGTATCTTTATGACAGGTGTGTCACCAATTGTACTCAGTGATGTTACCAGCGGGGCAAATACGTTTGAAGACTTGACATGGCGACGTCCTTTGAATGATCTTTGTGGGTTTACTCGGACTGAGTTGAGAGATCTGCTGAGACAGGTTGTTCATGATGGGTTAATCGAATATGCTTCGGAACAGCGTATAGAAGAAATTTCGCAATTAATGCACAATTTTTATAATGGTTCACTTTTCATTGACGATTTTCGCAATCTTCAGATGGATACGCTGCCAAAAGTCTATAACCCGACCTTGGCCTTTTATTTTTTGAAGGAATTTCAAGAAGACAAGCATTACCCCAAGTTGTTGATTGATCAAAATCTTGTACCTGATGATAGCAAATTAACTTATATTGCAGAGTATAAACATGGTAAAAAATTGTTAGGAGATGCCCTCAATGAGGCCAAACCCATCCATGTTTCAACGCTTCGTAAACGATTTGGTATCAAAAATTTATTGAATCCCAATCTACAACGAGAGCGTCTTGCTGTATTGCTTTGTTATTTGGGTGCATTAACCAGTGTCGGTGAAACACCATCAAAGAAGATTATTTTAGATGTACCCAATTTGGTCATGCAGCAACTTTATGGTGAGCGAATCCTCGAGCAAATTACCAAATATGACGAAGAGAAAATCGAATTTGGACAAATAGCTGTAACTACACTATTCGAGGAAGGGAAGATACAGCCAATCTGTACCTTCATTGAGAGAAACCTGTTCATCATCTACCACACTAAGGACGCTGCTGATTTTAAAGAATTGACGCTTAAAACACTCTTTATCACTTTGCTTTACCAATCCCAGCTATACATAATTGAATCGGAAGCTCACCTAGAACAACGCTTTGGTGATTTATTGATGATTGTCCGTCCCGGAATGCGCACAGGCGAACTCTATGATATTCTCATCGAGTTTAAGCAGTTATCGCTGGCACAGTTGACCCAAGAACGCGATGGTAAAACAGAACGGTTTGATGGGCAGAAAATCAAGGGCATGAGGGATGAGGCATTGAAGGAATTGGATGCTGTTGAAAATGCATTTGTGGAGGCCAAAAAGCAATTGCGTCATTATCGGCAGGCGACCTATCGAAAATATGGGGATGATCTGCTGTTGCGGTCATATGCAGTTGTGGGTGTTGGGTTTGCGCGGATTGTATGGGATGAGGTGTCTGACGAAGACAATTTTCAATACCCCAGTTCCCTTCATGAGAAAAAAGGCTGATTGAGCGACTGCACAAGAAAACAGACACGAGCGAGAAATACCACAGCAAAAACGACTTTTACAAAAATTCGCTCCTATGCTAGACTACTACAAAATGCCAATTTCTTTGAACACAGGTTGTTCATTTCAATAATTTCTACATAGAGGAGGAATTTTACCATGACAAATCAACAAATGAGTCGCCGTCGTTTTTTACAGGGCATGTCGGCAACAGGTGCAGCCCTAGCACTTGCCGCTTGTGCGCCTGCGAGTGCACCTGGTGGCGGTGGTGCGGGACCAGCGGAGGAAACCAAAACTGTTTCGTTCTGGATTTTCTGGAGTCAGCCGGGCAAAATTGCCGATCAATTGCTGGCAACACCGGAATTGGAAGAATTGATGGGTGGCAATGAGTTGGATTTCAAGACGGCTGTTGACACGGAAGCGCGCTTGACCGCGATTGCAGGTGGTACACCGCCAGACATTGGTGCACTTGGCGATTATTTCAACTTCATGGCGCGTGGTGTTGTTGATCCGCTGGATGATTATATTGAAGCCAGCGATGTCATTAAAGAGGAAAACTTCATTGAAGCTAACTGGGCGCAGGTTCAGTATGAGGGCACGGTCTATGGTGTGCCAGCGATTGAAGGCTTTGTCCGACGCGCACTCTACTATAATGCCAGAATGGTCGAAGAGGCCGGACTGGACCCAGATACACCACCAGAGACATGGGCCGAATTGATGGTCTGGCACGAAGCGCTGACCAAGTTTGATGACGCGGGCAATTTGCTCCAGATCGGTATTGATCCATATGATGCCGAGGGTGGTGTCGGGCCTGGCAATGATGGCTGGTTCCAGATGGACAGTTGGGGTATCTCTTGGTGGAACGAAGACACCAAGACCTTTAACTTTGACAATGAAGAGCTTGCCGAAAGCTATGAGGTCATGGGCGAGTTCATCCGCGTGATTGGACCCGATAACCTAGTTGGTATGCGTGGTGTAGAAGGCCAAGGTTCTTGGGGTGGTTCGTTCAACGCTGAGGTGCAGGCCATGATTATTGAGGGCTATTGGCACTCAGGTGAAACGTTCAACGAGAAGCCAGATGTTGCCGAACATTTGCGAGCCAGTTGGGTCCCTGTGCCAGAAAGTCGTCGTGGCACCAAAATTCAGACAGGTGGCGGTCACATGGTGCAGATGTTCAAAGATGGTAAACTCAAGGACGAAGCCTGGCCTGTAGCAGAATGGTTGCAGACAAATTCATTCATCGACCTAATCTTCGAGAACATTGGGTGGTTGCCGTCCTACAAGCCATACTACGACACGGTTGATCCCAACACCTTCCCAGCACTCGAATTCACCATCAATTCGGTTGACGAGGCCACCTACTGGGGTGAACCCAACCGCAACGAAATTCAGCCATTTATCCGCGAAAAGCATCAGGATTATCGTGAGGCTGTCTATCGTGACCAGATGACGGGTGCAGAGGCTGCAGCCAAGCTTCAAGAGGATGCGGAGAAGGAATGGGAAGCTGCGGGCTTTGGTGCGTAAGCGGGTAGGTCGGTAGGTCGGTAGGTCGGTAGGTCGGTAGGTCGGTATTCAGTTGCTGACAACCGACTTGCTGACCTACTGAATACTGACCCACTGAATACTGACCCGCTGAATACTGACTTACGGTGTATAAAGGAACTTGTCTATGACTCGGCTTGCTCGCCTGTCCAGAGAGGAACGGCGCAATCTGATATTGGGATTGCTCTTTGCATCCCCTTGGATTATTGGATTTTTGGGCTTTACCCTCTTCCCCATTGGCTCCTCGTTTTATTATAGCCTGACACGCTATGACCTTCTGCGCGACCCAGTCTTTTTGGGGCTTGATAACTACGTCAACATTTTGACCGACGATGATGATTTTCGACTGGTCGCCTATAACACCCTCTGGTGGGTGTTGATCAGCGCGCCATTGGGCGTTCTTTCTGCCTTTCTGATGGCTTTGCTACTCAACACAAAAATTATCGCACGGTCATTTTTCCGCGCGGTCTTCTTTTTCCCATCCATTGTCCCCGTTGTGGTGACAGCCTTTGTCTGGCAATTCCTACTCAACGTCCAATATGGGGCCATCAATTCAACAATACAATCGCTTGGACTCCCCATTATCCCCTTTCTATCCAGTCCAGATTTGGTCAAACCGTCGTTGGTCGTGATTCATATGTGGTCCCAAGGGGCAGCAATGGTAATTTTCTTGGCGACGTTGCAGGATGTGCCGCGCTCGCTCTATGAGGCGGCTATGATTGATGGCGCAACCGCCATCCGACGACTCTGGCATGTGACGGTGCCAATGGTCAGCCCGGTGATTCTCTTCAACTTGGTCATGAGCTTTATTGGCGGCTTCCAATATTTCACGCTACCTTGGCTACTGACGCAGGGGGGACCGAGCAACGCCACCGAATTCTATTCGCTCTTCCTCTACCGCAACGCCTTCCTGTTCTTGCGCATGGGGAAAGCCAATGCACTGGCGTGGATACTCTTTGTCGTCATCATCTTCTTTACCTATCTGCTCTTTAGATTCTCCGGTCGTTT
>JBCCFC010001248.1:0-3949 GCA_039029935.1 Chloroflexota bacterium | reverse complement strand
TTAACCCTTTGCCTTCCGAAAGCGTAAAATTCCCTTCATGATCAAGCATGAAAAACATCAAGGGGACATTGGAGATAATCTCTCGCAACTGCACTTCGTTGCGCTTTAGCTCAGTCGTTTCGTTAACAAAAACAATGATATATTCATGTTCATGTACAGGGACAAAGTTTGCATCAAAGTATAATGTCTGGGTACGACATTGATATGAAATTTTCGTTGATGCATGAGATTGGATTGTCTCAGTGAGAGTGGCTTGCCAAATCGCGGGTATAGTTAGGTGTGTTGATTTTTCATCGTCTGTATCTGGGTCAGTGTCCCAGTCAGTATTCCGGCCAGCCTCCTGATCAATATCCTGTTGTTGGGTTAGTAGACAATTGAGATGTTTTTTGCCAGCAGGATTTGCATAAAGAATATGACCATCAAACGAGATGCGGAAGACTGGTGAGGGGTTTTGGTCGGGGATGGACGAAAGAATATGGGTCGAGAGCGTAAGACGCCGATTGCTGTTGATGACTTTCCCTACATATTCCACCGTTAAGCCTAGAAAGATGCCCGTCGAGAGTGCCATTTGCCAAAGCGCAGGATACTCAATGCGTCCGATTGTCCCCCAAATCAACAGCAAACACATCACTGCGTAGAAGACGCGATAGACATGTTTTGGAAAAAAGAAGACACTACTTCCGCCAGCAATACACAATACAGAAAGCCACAGAGGTGGTGTATCGCTAGATTGAATAAACAGCCAAGTCGTCAGTGTACCAAATATGATGTAGACCATTAGAAAAAACCATGGTATATACCGTTTATCAAAATCCAATTGAACAAAACGCAGATAATTTGTTTGATTCATAGTTGCTTTTAACTTATAGTTTAGTGAGGAATCGAACCACATAAAACAAGTATTTTTTGACTCTTTTTAATAAAAAACGTTTTCTTTTGTTGATTGTTCCTGATATGTGTTCTCATATTATCATAGATTCCAACGTATAAAGATGTCAGAAACTTAACCGAATTGGCATCCTATTCATACGATAGAATAATTGTCCAAAATGCAAACAAAAAAAGCACACCTCTATGCATATAAAGGCGTGCTTACTCTATTAAAATATATCACTATATGACAGTAGATATTAACATTCGTTACACGATTATTACGATGTAAACATTTCTACCAATCGTATACAGAGAAAGGGAGAGACCAGAGGTGAATTATAAAATTGTCATCGCCTCTTAATCTAGGCCCACCCTGTGACCTTCCGGACAGGCCTAGATTCAAATAGCCTATCTAATGAGACGAAATAACGGGTAAAAAGATACTATGGATTTGTTCTTCTTGAGGCAGCTTCATGTCTGGCTCATCAGCTACATCCATGTTGGTTGGTGATGCCACAGCGACTTCGATGGTACTGACAAACAAATCGTGATGTTGAGCAGGCAAGTTATCTGCCGTCATACGACTTTCGACAAGAATCGTCTCATCCCACATGCTGTTGTCATAGGCACTGGCAACAAATGCCATGCGAATGATGGCATAGTCTCCTGCCTGTAATGTGCCCAGATCCAATTGACAACGATTACCTTCGCTACCGTCCCCTGTACACTGCCATGGTGTGAGAATGCTGGATGCTCGTATCCCCGGTGTCAACAAGTTGCCGCGCTGCATTAAGTAGCTTTCTGAATCATGAAAGCTTGTAAACGCGGGAACCGTCACCGCAACAATGGCCTCTGTCAACGGCTCATAATTCATCAAAAATGGATCATTGTATAACGTAATTTCAGTGGAGAAAATTGCGTCCGGCACATACAGATGCTCGCCAATGACTTTATTGATCACAAAGGGGCCGCTCAAACCAATAACAGGGGGTTCTAAGGTCGGTGTTGGTGTAATCGTTGGCGTCTCGGTGGGTGTAGCTGTTTGAGTCGGTGTAGCCGTTTGGGTCGGTGTAGCCGTTTGGGTCGGGGTGTGAGTCGGTGTCGGCGTTAGTGTATTCGTCGGGGTACTGGTTGGTGAAGGCGTAGCAGTGGGCGTCGCTGTCGGGATTGGTGTTGCAGTCGCGGTTGGGACAGGTGTTGCAGTGGGTACTTCCGGCACACTTTGCGGCGGGTCTGCACCCAGCCCATCAAAAACAGTGACCGTATAACGAATATCTTGGTTGACCCCATCAAGCACAACATTGTTCAGTGTCACTTCATAGACAACATCCTCTGTTGGAATAGGCCAATCCTCACCATTATTCAGCCCTTCCGGAATCCAAACAAGCACACGCTCGCCAAAGGCAAAATTAAACTCCTGCTCCTGAAATACGTCAATAGGCACACCGTTTCTGGTCATCGTCACTGTTGTATTATCATAAAACGCAGCAGGATGTCCAAAGGACCAGCGTGGAAACGTCACCTGTGCAGGCACATACCCTGGTGGCGGCCAAGCAACATAGCCATCGCGGGTTTCGGGGCGCGGATCAAATGTGCGTCCATCAAAGACCCATAATGCATTGCTGCCGGAATAGGGGTGCGCCGATGGAACGCTACCAATACCCATTGTCGTTGTTTGGGGATATAAAATCCAGCGTCGATGACCTACATAAAAATTACCACCACCGCCATCCTGGATATAGGCTGTAATCGCATCCCACTGGTAATCACCACCATACAGATACAAATTTGAGCTGGCTGCGGCCTCCTTGCCTTCCTCTGAAAAACAGGCCCAATCGGATGGGACGTCATGGGTCAGCCCATTGTTGGCGACCATAATGAGGGCTGCTTTGCGTGCCTTACGGCTAAACTCGGGGTCAAAGACAACGGCAGCAGGGACACCAGCCATCGCCCGATAATAATTTAACCGCAACAAAAGCGCACCGTCAAAGTTCTGATCACTGCTGCCCTCATTACAATTATCAACTGAGCCATCCCAATTTTGACTAGAATTGGCAACGGACATATAAATACTTTGAAAAAATGCCTTAGATGCGGCACGGTCACTGGGGTCTACACTTAGCCCATCTTGTGTTGAATGGTTGGGACCTAAGCGATAGGCCCGACTTTCTGTCAAATAGTTGCCTCGGGTAATGTCGGGACTGCTGATACTTTGAGCGACAGATGTATGAATAGTAAAAAGAGAAATGTATAGCAGCGTGACAGATACAAACAGCCATTTTACTGATTTATTGCCAGCAAGCGCAAGGTCTGCGACAGAACCCATCAAATTTTTGCTCGATAAGAAGTGGGTAAAGAAAAAATACCTATGATTGCTTGATTGAGGTGCTTCCTGCATTGCGATGACTCCTTCATAATTTTATCAAAACTGGACTGAAGTATTTTTGGAAACCTAAAATAACTGCGATGCTTTGGATTGGTTCAATGATGAATTCATAGGTTATCCTACTATTTAAATGCGGTCGTTGCGAAAAATTCGCTGTAGAACATTGATAATAATACATCCCTATTATCTATAGGCAAAAATCGCTAAGTTTTATGTAAGATAGTACAATAAACGAAGATAAAGTGGCGATTTACATTTATATAGTGGATATCTTCATTGCACGGGGTCACTGGGTGCGATTTTAGGACCATCGCTATCACGATGGTCACGTTATGACTCCCTATAGCATCCTTGTATGATCATCGTACAAAATATCCTTATGAAGGTTGGATGTTGAGTGCAGGCTCACAAATTAAGCGTATCTACTTTGATTAGGTGAACGTATAGAGTAGTGATGCGTAGAACGAGGGAAGTGAAGCCAAAATGATTCTATTGTGTTCATTTCAATTGCTAAACAATTATAGAATAATTACTGAATAATTACTGAACATAATTGACAGGGTGGTTATAAAGATTCTCCTTAATCCATGAAGACATCCTGAGCAAAAATCCAAGACACAGCAAGAAGCAGAGCACTGTCTGTGAAGAGAAATTTACTGAAGCTTTGGGTGATAATGAGGAAGTCTAATC
>JBCCFC010001247.1:0-3953 GCA_039029935.1 Chloroflexota bacterium | reverse complement strand
CCGACGCGCTTTATCCGCATCTGAACGTCTACCAGAACCTGGCCGGATAAAAAACATACAACATTCGTACTAGACCATGAGCAACATTTTCCCATTCCTAAATTCGATTGTAAACTATATTGTAGAGCTATCGGTTTACTGCAAAATTTTAAGAAAAAGTACAACTACGAATAAAACTCTATGGTCAAAACAGCAAGAAAATATGCACTGCCCATTGTCATCATCCTCATCGCTTTGGCAGTTATCAACCTTGGACTCTATTTCCGATTGGCAGGGCGGACGTTACCAACAGTTTACAATTTGCCATACTATGACGATTTTGCCGCAACACAACTCAATCAATGGTATGTCTACGGGGGAAACTGGCGACTGGCCGAGGGGGTATTGCGTCAAGAGAATGAACCCTCCGAACAGCTAGGGATTGTCATCCCACTGAAAGTTGCGGATGATGAGTCACGTATACAATCCTATCGCATCAGCGTTGACCTCCAGCTAGATGAGCGCGCACGGGGTGCGGGCATCCTCTTTGGCATCCAGCATCCACAGATTCAATATCGCACGCATGTGGTACAGCTTTTCCAAGAGCAAGGCCAGTTGATTTTGCGTTGTGGGTATATGGATGAGAACAACGATTACCAGACGCAGGCTGGAGTGGGCTTGGATTTACCGTTGGATGCTGCCCGCAATGCACGAATGCAGATCAATGTGGACCCTGATGTCTACAGTGTTCAGATTAACAACCAACTAATTGTGCAGGATGTGCCCATTGTCTACAAAGGCGGCTGGGTTGGGCTGAACTCGGTTGGGGGACCTGTTGCTTTTGACAATATTGCCGTTGAATCGACGGGGTTTGTCGTCTCTGAACAGCCAGCACAGCCTGAGCAGCCTGTACAAGCCGCCGCTGTGCCTCCTCCAGCCGTACCTCCACCAACCGGCGCGATAGACATCAACACCATTGATGTCTATGACCCCAACGTGCTGGGGCTGGGCGACTATGCGGCATGGCCCTCCGGCTTACCCTACATTGGCGATCCCTTCTTTCGTGGCAACTTCATGGGCGAGATGGACCCATCGCTTTGGCGTGTCGTGCGTGGTGACTGGCTCTTTGCCAACGACAATCTTGTGCAGACCGATGCGACAGAATTTGACCAAGCCATTATCTATCAAAATTCCTTTGATGGTAACTATATGCTACGCACCATCTTTCGTCATCTGCAAGGGGTGGGAGCGGGCGTCCTCTTCAACCTGCCCAATGCAGATAGTACCAATGGTGGGCATCTGGTGCGATTTACCGACGACAACACTGGCTTATTCTGGGCTGATATTACGCCAGAAGGCGAAGTCAATGGACAGGGCTATGCACCCGTAGGACCGCCCGGAACGCAATGGCAGGTGTTGGATATTTTGATGGGACCGGATAGCTATGCGCTGCGGCTCAACGGCAACATGTTGGCTGCCAACGTTCCGCTCACCAGTCGTCAAGGCTATGTTGGCTTCACGACATCACAATCCACCGCCGCGTATGGATTGATGGAAGGGTTTGGCCTGACCGCTGCGCCCACCTTTGTGCCACCGACCGCGGACACTGGCTTAAATTTGGCCGAACTTGACCTCATTCAGGGCATCTGGACGCAAAATGGCAATGTGATTGTCCAAGAAGATCGGGCGCAAACCGACTTCCCAGTGGGGACGGGTGTATCGGCGGAACGCTATACGGTGAATGTTGATATCACACTGCCGGATGAGGCTGGACTGGAAAATTCGGGTGCGGGTATCCTCTTTCATATGTCATCACGCAACAATATTAACGGGGCCAACATGGTCCGCTTCCAGGATGGCGGCAACGGTCTAATCTGGGGATATTTTGATGACACGGGTAACTTTGTGGGGCAGGGATTCAAGGAGATGCACTTATCCAAGGGGGAGGCGCATAAATTATCGGTTGCCGTGGATCGCGGGGTATACAATGTACAGGTCAACGACGAAGCCATTGTCAGTCAGGTAAACTCATTCCGTGATTCGGGCTGGATTGGGCTGACAAGTTTCCGAGGACCCGTACAGTTTAGCAACTTCCAGCTTTCGCTGCGAGGGATTGGCTCACAAACACTGGTCCAAGATGAAGCTCCCGAACAGGCTGAGACGAAATCAGCGGATGCAGATCAGGATGGCGGGCAAGCATCTATAGAAAATCAGGGCACAGAAACACAGGAAAGCGAATAACGTATCATGTCAAATCAACCCAAACAAGTTGAGCAAGCAAATGTTGAGACGCGCCAGGTTGATACACAACAGGTTGAGACAAGCCAGAACAAGCCAGCCGACCCCGCACTCTATGAGCGTATTCTGGATCGTGTGACGTTGGAGCGGAGTCAGCCAACAGATTCTCCCAATCAAGGTCTTCTGGGACGACTCCCTTGGCTTCAACAGCTACAAACATCGGGGCTGATTCATCCGATTGCTGCCTTTTTTATTACACGGCTGATTATTTTTGCGGCTGCTTACATTGCCGAAATCGCACTCCCCGGCAATGTTGGTGAGGGCTATTGGCACGCTGCTCCCCAAAATATCCTGATCGATATGTGGGCGCGTTGGGACAGTGCGTTTTACATTAGCATCATCAACGAAGGGTACCAATATTCTGTGACCAGCCGCGCCAATGTTGCCTTCTTTCCCGTCTATCCGTTGATGGTCGATCTGGTCAACATCATCATCCAGAACACGCTAATTTCTGGTATTTTGGTGAGTAATGCCTGTTTATTGGCCGCACTTATCTATTTCTATAAACTGACTGAGTTTGAGTTTGGCGACCGTGATACGGCCAGACGTGCCGTCTATTACATTGCGTCTTTCCCAACAGCCTTTTATTTCAGTGCCATTTATACCGAAAGTACATTTTTGCTCATGATTGTTGCAACGATGTATTATACACGTAGACATGAATGGGGTATGGCTGTACTTTTTGGTATACTAACTGCTGCAAGTCGCATCATTGGTGTGGTGGCGTGGGGCTTGGTGATGTTAGAATGGATGCATGTGCAGGGATGGAGCATCGGCACAATGTATCGGCCACGAGCATGGGTTGGCCTATTCAGAGGGTTGCTCAAGGATTGGGTCACTGTGCTGCTGATTGCACTGATCCCGCTGGGGCTATTTTCATACATGGTCTTTCTCTATAATGAATTTCGCGATCCTGTGGCGTTTATGACAGTACAGGCGGCATGGGGGCGCACCAATCTTGCATCTGGCCTCGGCTTCATCCGTGATATCAACGGCTTGATCGGCCAAAATTTTTGGACAGGCGAAATCTGGTGGCACGTTGTGGTCGATAGCGCGGCCTTTTTTGGTGCAATGGCAACAGTTTACGCGATTTGGCGTAGATTGGGTGAACACTATGCGCTGTATGTTCTACTCAGCCTGTTACCCCCTGCGGGTAGCGGTACACAGAGCCTTACCCGTTATGTGATTGTGCTCTTTCCAATCTTTATGATATTGGCGTGGTGGGGGCGGGAACAGACTGTTGACCACTTACTTACAACAACATTCACCGTTTTTCTTGGGGTGTTTACGGCAATTTTTGTTAACTGGGTATTTTTAGCGTAGAAATTATCTCGTCGAACTTGCTTCTGTTTGAAGCATATCTTTGCAATTCGTTTGTTACCAACACCCAACTCTTCAATTTCATTCCACAAAATCCAACCAAACCCCAGTCTGTATCATGAGCAGACAAGGTTGCGCACTTTCTACCTTTATAGCATAATAAGAAAAAAATATTGTTTACCCGTAAGGTGCCTCCATCTTTTTGTGTATACTTATATCAATCATATATATAGTGGGTATTTTCTATTCTGTAGTATAATTATACAGAATAGAAAAGATGGAGTTAAAAATTTATGGGAAGATCAGGAAAAGGTTACTAAACACTTTGTATCCTTCCTTTCTATTTTCCTAAATTT
>JBCCFC010001246.1:0-3964 GCA_039029935.1 Chloroflexota bacterium | reverse complement strand
GTTTTCTTTACATGCGTGTTCAAGAACTGTCTTATGTTGTATTCGGGGATTTTTGTGAATATTCTTTTCTTTTTTACACTAAATCCAAGTCCGAGCCTTCTGGCTGAGCGCCACATCTGTTCTGCGGGAATTGCTGTCGATATAGTGCTGAAAATCGGCTTCTGTGCGATACAAATAGGTCGGTTCTGGTGATGTGTAGGCCGGGCGAGCAGCAAACCACCCTGTATCTTGTGGATAAAAATAGGGGTGCTTCCAGTCCAAGGCATAGCTATAATAGAGAAACAGCCCCAACCCCTTACGTTCACAGGCATCGGCCAACTCACCAATCAGGTCACGACCACAAGGCGCATCAACACTGTTGTAGTCCGTCTGGGCGGTCTTGAAGAGGCAAAAGCTGTCGTGGTGACGGGCAGTGATGTTGACATATTTCATGCCCGCATCCGATGCAAGGTCGGTGATAAAATCCGCGTCAAAGCCGTCCGCCGTGAACTGGTCTTTGAGTTTGGCATACTCGGCCACCGGAATCGCTTCACGCAGCATGACCCATTCACCTCGTCCGAGAATGCTATAGAGACCATAGTGCATAAACAGACCAAAACGGGCTTCGCTAAACCACTTTAATGTAGCGGCTTTAGGATTTTCTTGGTAGAGATCGGCATAATCTGCCAAAAATGATGGTGTTGTTGACATGTGTTTTCCCCTTTTTGAGTGCAAAACCTTACTTTTATCTTGCATTGTCTGAATATTTTGTAAAAAAAGCTACTTGACAAAGATTTTACTCTGTGCTAATCTATTTTTAGCTTAGACTAAAAATATTTATAGAACCAATGAACTATCTGATAAGGGGCTATGAATTCCCTTATCGTTATCAGTGTAGGATTATTGTATGCGTAAAAATCTAGTTTGGCGAACTGCCATAATTTCATTGTTAGTGATGCTGTCTGGTTTTCTTGTCGCCTGTGCAGCGACGACCAGTCAAGATGATGGCGATATCTCTGAGCGCAAGGTCCGTGTGGTCACGACCATTGGCATGATTGGCGATGTTGCCAAAAATATTGGTGGCGACCGCGTCGAGGTTGTTTCATTAATGGGGCCAGGCGTTGACCCACATCTGTACAAGGCCAGCGAAGGTGATGTGGGGCGTTTACAAGAGGCAGATATCATTTTTTACTGCGGGCTACATCTCGAAGCGGGGATGGCTGATGTGCTGGAACGCATGGCAGAAGGTGAAATCGCTGTGACCGTTGCCGTTTGTGAGCAACTGGAGGAAAATCTGCTCATCTCCTCCGAGGATTTTGGCGGCTCACATGACCCACATATCTGGTTTGATGTCAATCTTTGGAAAATAGCGGCCCGAGCTACCCTCGGTTCACTCAACGACCTTGATCCCAATCATGTCGAAGCGTATCAAGCCAATGCTGATTCCTATATGGCGATGCTGGATGAGTTAGAAACCTATGTGCGCACCGAGATAGAGCGTGTTGCCCCAGAGCAACGTGTACTCGTCACCGCGCATGATGCCTTTGGCTACTTTGGCAAAGCCTATGGATTTGAGGTGTTGGGGCTACAGGGTATCAGCACCGAGTCGGAAGCCAGCACCAATGATGTGCAGGAATTGGCTGACTTTATCGCCGAGCAGCAGATCTCGGCTATCTTTATTGAGTCCTCTGTACCACGTCGTACCATCGAAGCCGTACAAGCGGCTGTACAGGCACGCGGCTTTGATGTGCAGATTGGCGGCGAACTCTTCTCCGATGCAATGGGTGATCCAGACACGGTTGAAGGAACCTATGAAGGCATGGTGCGCCATAATGTGGATACAATTGTGGGCGCACTTTTGGGTGAAGTAAGTGAATAGTAGCATGGGCATCCTGCCCGTGTCGGGTGCAGCCCGAAGTGCAATAATGCCCAATAGAAAGTGAACAGAAATATGGAGTATAGCAGTCACAGCTCACAGAGCAATGCAATTGAAGTTTCAGACCTAACCGTCGCCTACCAGGACAAACCTGTATTGTGGGACATTGACTTGACAGTCCCAGAAGGCGTGTTGATGGCAATTGTCGGCCCCAACGGGGCAGGCAAAACCACACTCATCAAATCGGTGTTGGGGCTTGTACGTCCTGCGGCTGGACAAGTGTTGATCAATAACCAGCCCTATACCAAACAGCGGCAGAATGTGGGCTATGTACCGCAACGAGGCAGTGTTGATTGGGACTTTCCCACCAGCGTTCTCGATGTGGTGATGATGGGGCGGTATGGCGCATTGGGATGGCTACGTCGCCCGGGTCGCAATGAACGTGCGGCGGCGATGGAATCACTGGAGAAAGTGGGCATGGCCGACTTTGCGCAACGCCAAATTAGCCAACTTTCGGGCGGTCAACAGCAGCGTGTCTTTTTGGCACGTGCCTTGGTCCAAGATGCCCAGGTCTACTTTATGGATGAGCCATTCCAGGGTGTCG
This sequence comes from Chloroflexota bacterium, assembly GCA_039029935.1. GTDB lineage: Bacteria > Chloroflexota > Anaerolineae > Caldilineales > Caldilineaceae. The sequence goes on along the minus strand of JBCCFC010001246.1, from coordinate 1,505 downwards.
ATGCTACAACTGAACGGGCGATTATTCAATTGCTCAAAGAGCTACGCGCAGCGGGAAAAACCGTGATGGTCGTGCATCATGATTTGCAGACAGTGGCCGAATATTTTGATTGGGTGACATTGCTCAATGTGCGTGTGATTGCCAGCGGTCCTGTGGAAGATGCCTTTACACAGGAGAATTTACAGAAAGCGTATGGTGGACGATTGGCATTATTGGGTCAGCAGGAAAAGGACAGTGGCAAACCGCTGTTTGTGCCACCCGCTATGGGTGATGTGCTGCCACAGGCTGCGTAAAAAAACAGTATCGCAGATTGCCTATCTGCGGGAATAGATGAACACTCTGTTTTACTGCGTTCCTACACATAAAAATCTATGGACATATCAACCTTATTCTACGATTTATTTTTTGACTATACAGTGCGTACAGTGGCAATGGGTGCAGGCATTCTCGGCATTGTCAGTGGTGCGCTTGGCTCATTTGCCATGTTACGCCGCCAGAGCCTCCTTGGTGATGCCATCTCCCACGCCGCCCTCCCCGGCATAGTCCTCGCCTTCATCCTCACTGGAACCAAAGCATCGCTCGTACTTATTGTTGGTGCGGCACTAGCGGGCTGGATTGCCACATTATGGATGACCAGCATCATCAATAACACCCGTATCAAAGAGGACAGCGCACTTGGCTTAGTGCTATCCGTCTTCTTTGGCATTGGCTTATTGCTACTTACCTATGTCCAAAAATTACCCAACGCTGCACAGGCAGGACTCGACAGCTTTCTCTTTGGGCAAGCGGCAGCACTGCTCATGAGCGATGTCATCACAATGGCTGTTCTGGGTAGCATCGCCCTTCTCGTGATGGTTCTGTTCTGGAAAGAATTCAAACTGTTAACCTTTGACCGCGAATTTGGTGCCAGCCTTGGCTATCCCATGCGCACACTCGACATTCTGCTGACCACGCTATTGGTCATTGCCATTGTGATTGGTCTACAAGCAGTTGGTGTCGTGTTGATGAGCGCGATGGTGGTGGCTCCAGCAGCGGCGGCACGTCAATGGACAGACCGACTGGGTGTGATGGTGGTGCTGGGGGCATTGTTTGGGGCGATTGGCGGCGTGGGTGGAACGATGATCAGCAGCACAGGGGCGGGGTTATCAACGGGGCCGACGATTGTGTTGACGATTAGTGTGATTGTGTTTGTGTCGTTATTTATCGCGCCGAATCGAGGTCTGTTGTGGAACAGAAATTAACAAGTAATCTACGAAACAGTCAAATCAGATCAGCAAAAAACACAAGAGCAAAGAAGTCCAGTGAGATAGATATAATTTTAACATCCCCATACTCATGAATATTCATATACTATCAACAACTTTAGGCTAATCCACAAAATAAATTACCCATTGAAACGCGGAGTTAGCAATCTCTATTGCGGGTTGTACATGAGAACGCCGGCATTAGGACCCAGAGGGTTCCCCTGCCTAACTCCGCGAGCATGTGGGTAATTTATTTTGTGG
>JBCCFC010001245.1:0-3970 GCA_039029935.1 Chloroflexota bacterium | reverse complement strand
GTTCTAGTAGCACTCCTTGTAGTCTCTACAAGAGGGAGCCTCTGTGTTGCTGTCGGATTTCTTGTTGATTGAGCAAGAGTGACCCGCATATCTAATACAAATAATGCACATAAAAATAATATGAAAACATATGTGCATTATTTGTATTAGATATGCGGGTCACTCTTGCTCAATCAACAAGAAATCCGACAGCAACACAGAGGCTCCCTCTTGTAGAGACTACAAGGAGTGCTACTAGAACCCCTGAACCTCAACTCCAGCTATCAATAACACCAATAAGCACCAGTACTGTAACCTCAACAGTAACTCCTACCAGTTCACCCCCTAATCCGCGTATTCGTCTATTTACTACACCGCCACCTCAAGTTATAGAGCAGCCAATCGCAGGTCGATACCGAAATATTCCACATGTATTTGAAAAAATAGAAGGAATAGATGATTATTATGCAATCAAAGCAATGATAGAAACTGTCTCATCATGGACCAAGTCTTTACAATTGCCAAATGATGTGTCGAAATCTGTTGTACAAATTTGGGTGTGTGATGAATTCGGATGCGAAACCCCTGTAGGTACAGGGGTTATAGTTCATTCTAGCGGGCTCATCTTAACGGCTTATCATGTTTTGCTAGAAAACCCAGATATAGAGAGGTCGCCTATTCATGAAGATATTGTGATTGCATTGGCGGAGAATAGCATCAGTGATCCCAGCCCAATCTATCAAGCATCGCTGGTAGCTGATAATGTGGCTCAGGACATAGCGCTGCTTTCTATTGATCGAACCTTTGATGGTGTTGAATTATCTGCCAATGAGCTTGCTGAACTAGAATTACCTTCATTACCATTCTTAGATGCCGATATTGAGAATCTAATTGATGAAGAATTGATAATCTTGGGATATCCTATTTATAGGGGCATTGCACCTGTTTACCGGATAAGGGCGTATATTAGTGGCTTCGATGATGGAGGTCAGACATTTGTAGTTGATAGGCCATTACAAGAAGGTAATAGTGGTGGTCCGGTCCTGACTCGGCGAAATAACCAAATGGGCATAATTGGAATAGTAATTCGTGCAAGAACGACACTAGGCAATTTAGGTTCAGAAGGGATTATTCGGCCTATTGGTAAGGTTGAAAATTTAACATGGAACCCAAATATTGAACAGGTTATTGGTCGTAATATCCAGATAACAGAACATGTTGAAGAAGGAAATGAGTTCCTTCAAATATCTATGGAACTGTTAGCAATTGATCTCGTTGACAAACGGCTGCGATTGCTTTTTTACGCTGTAGAAAATGAGTCGGGAAGGCCTTGGCAACCACACGGTAGTGATGGCCCAGCTGTAATTTGGGCTGATGTAACACCTAGCCAATTTATTGATACGCAGCAGCTATCTCTGTCTATTCCAATGAGCAAATTGGAGACGGAGGCTGGTTTATTACATTTTGAGGGCTTGCTTTGGGATCTAGATAACCGTAGACCAGCTTGGTCCTCTGACAAAAGTATTCAAGTTAGCAACACTCCTATAATAAGAGTTGATGAACCTACACCACAACCAAATAGTGACCAAACTATAGCAGAGATACCAACCTTAATTACACCTACATCAATACCAACAAATTCTGTTGAAGAGTCAACTCCTGTCTCTAATAGTGACATAATCAAAACTGCTGTGGCAGCAACACTCGATGTACGAAACTCAACGATAACCACTTCTGCGACTAGCACACCGACACCAACGAACACACCTCTATCTATATCTGATATTGAGACAGCGGTTGCTGCAACTCTACAAGTACTTAACCCTCCAACACCTACTCCATCGACACCTACTCCGGACCCCATTGTCGTACGACTAACACAAGTTGCAATTGAGACTCAAACTGCAGAAATACAGCTAGTACCTACCCCCACAATTACAGCGATGTCAACACCAACGCCGACATCCATACTAACGCCCACACCAACGCCGACATCCGTACAAACGCCCACACCTATACCAACCCCAGAGATCACGATTCCAGATGGCTTCAACGTTCAGACAGATAACCGCTTGGGTTACTCCTTCGCGTTGCCACGTGGTTGGACAGATTTGGACTTGCGTAGCTCGCAGTTCCAGAACATGGCAAATACCTTTGGTATGGGTGACAGGATTGGTCCCTTGTATGAATTTTTGGATTCTGAAGAAGGCCAGAATGTAGGTATAGTTGTGATCACGGACTTGACCGCTGCCATGTTTGGTGGTCTGCCAACATGGCTGAACGTTTCAGTGATTGATGTGCCAGACGCAACACCAGAGTCGGCTATTGGTTTTGTCGAGTCACAGTGGGAATCTGGTACATTCAGTGATGTTGAAATTCGTGACCTCACCCCAACTCTTATCAACAACCTGCCAGCCGTTGCTGGTTCAGCCACAGCCGACCTGAGCAATGTTGGCATAAATGCACAACTATTTACCAAAGTTGTTGCCTTGATTGCCAACGAAAAGGTCTATGTAATGACATTAGCGACAGAAGCAGCCAGGATGGCTGAAAAAGAGTCTGTCTTCGAACAAATCATCGGCACATTCCGTCCTATAACACCAACCTTAACGCCGACGCCTGAGCCAACACTAACAACAAATCCAAGTGAGATTCTAACTCCACCAACACCAGAGGTCACGATTCCAGACGGATTTCTCATATATACCGATGATCGCTTGGGATATTCCTTCGCATTGCCAATTGGCTGGTCAGATATGGACTTACGTAGCGTACAATTCCAGAACATGGCAAACACCTTTGGTATAGATGACGAGATTAGTCAGTTGAATGAGTTCTTGGACTCCAAAGAAGGTCAAGGTGTGGGTAAGGTTTCAATCACGGACTTGACGGCTGTCATGTTTGGTGGTCTGCCAACAATATTGAATATTTCGGTGGTTGACATGCCGGGTGCAACACCAGAGTGGACAGTTGGTTTGATCGAACATCAACTGGAAGCCAACACCAGTGTATGGGGTGATGTAGAAATTCGTGACATCAGACCAACAGTCATTAATAATCTGCCAGCTGTTGCGGGTACAGTCGCATCCGACTTGAGTATTGTGGGCATAGAGGGACAGATGTTTGCAAAGGTTACAGCACTGATCGCCAATGATAAGGTTTATGTGATGACATTAGCTACAGAAGTAGGCAAGATGGCAGAAAAAGAACCGATCTTTGACCAAATTATCGACACGTTCCGTCCAGAATAAGACAATGTGCCAATGAAATATGACGCAGCCAGCCACCTAGTTTACGATGCGCTTGAAGTCAAGACAAGTGAATGGATAAATCATAATTTTATGAATAGTCTACCATCAACTGAATTTTCTAGATTACAGGCTGCATTATTACATGCATTCCCAAACTATTCGGCCCTACAAAGGATGATTCGGTTACAGTTGGAGGAAAATCTAGCAGCCATAGCTGGAGGTGACAATCTTAATGACACAATATTTCAATTAATTGAATGGGCTGAAAGCACAGGTCGGTTGCACGAACTTATAAATGGTGCTGGTAATACTAATCCTAACAATCCAGTTCTTCAAGAGTTTATAGATGGGTGGGCGAAGAACAATTCACAGTCTTTGCAATTAAATGCTACAACTTCACCTCAACCAGCATGGGGAAAATATCGATTACTACTTGTACTGGTTATAGCTATAACAGTAATACCTATAACAATATTCTTTTTTTTGCAACTCCAAAGCACCTCACCCTCGTCAAACCATCCATCTGCAACGATTACCGCCGTTGTGAATACATCAAAACCAATTGTACAGGTAACAGAAACCGCTGTACCTAAACACGAACCCTACTGTACAGATGACAGACAGTGTGTACTCATTGCCCAGTTTGATCCACCAGAGAGTACGCTATCGAAGGAAATACGACGCAAAATTCAGACAGAATTTTCTAGCGACCAACTTCTGCGGTCAGACAACTTTAATAT
>JBCCFC010001244.1:0-3971 GCA_039029935.1 Chloroflexota bacterium | reverse complement strand
TGTCGTTGTTTGTTCTACAAAAATATCGTTGTTTGTTCGACAGACAGCAGTGGCAAACGGGTGTATGATGATGTCATCGCTCATCAATAACCAATTTACCCTTCATCCCAATCAAACAAATTAGATTTCATCATTACTTTTTGTTAAATAGGAAAGGATAAAGCTAGTAACACAGATTGATTATCTGTGACGCAGGTAGCCAACCTGCGATACTGTCCTTTGTTCTAAAACATAATTGTAACTAATATAGTTAAAGGAGTTCACTATGATTGATTTAACTGATGCTCAAAATGTAGAGAAGTATGCGCAGGCTTGTGGGCATTTTCAAAATGATCCAGAAAAGTTGAGAAATTTTCACAACTATGTTCAAGTCAACTGTGCAAAATATCCCCAACCAAACAGCGAAGACGATATAGATCGAATCTATGAAGACATCTATGAAGATTACTTAACTGACGGTAGTTAGCCAGAGAGCAAGACGGGTATAGAAAAATAGATAGTTAGTGAGGTACGAGGTGATAGGCGGGAAATGGCTGATTTAAAAAATCAGCCATTTCCCGCCTATCACCTCGTACCTTTATCTGTCGTTAAGCTACATCAAAGCGATCCAAATTCATCACCTTGTCCCATGCAGCCACAAAGTCGTTGACAAACTTACCCTGTGCGTCGTCACAGCCATATACTTCGGCAATGGCGCGCAGTTGTGAGTTTGAGCCAAAGACGAGATCAACACGAGAGCCAATCCACTTGACATTGCCTGTGCCGTTGCGTCCTTCAAAGACATTGGCATCTTCAGATGCTGGTGCCCAAGCCACGCCCATATCAAGGACGTTGCAGAAGAAGTCATTGGTCAATGCGTCAGACTGCTTGGTAAAGACACCGGCTGACGACTGACCAGAGTTGGCGTTCATGGCGCGCATACCAGCAACGAGAACACTCATCTCTGGTGCGGTCAAGGTCATCAGGCACGCCTTCTCTACAAGCAGTTCCTCTGCCGCTTGGTGGTGTCCATTGCCCAGATAGTTGCGGAAACCGTCTGCGGTTGGTTCAAGCACAGCAAATGACTCGACATCGGTCTGCTCCTGCGTGGCGTCTGTACGACCTGGTGTGAATGGCACGGTGACATCCTGTCCAGCATTCTTGGCTGCCTGCTCAACACCTGCACATCCACCCAACACGATGACGTCGGCCAGTGAAACCTGCTTGCCGTTGGACTGTGCCGCGTTGAAGTCCGACTGAACACCTTCCAGCGTTTGCAAAATACCCGCCAATTCAGCCGGATTGTTGGCTTCCCAATCTTTTTGCGGCGCCAAGCGAATGCGTGCGCCATTGGCACCACCACGCTTGTCCGTGCCACGGAATGTTGAGGCCGATGCCCAAGCGGTTGAAACCAACTGCGAAACAGACAGACCTGATGCCAGCAACTTGCCCTTGAGGTCAGCGACATCAGCGTCATCAACCAAATCATGATCAACTGCTGGTACTGGGTCTTGCCAAATCAGCTCCTCGTCCGGAACCAGTGACCCCAAATAGCGTGCGCTTGGTCCCATGTCACGGTGAGTCAGCTTGTACCATGCACGTGCAAAGGCATCCGCAAACTCATCTGGATTCTCGTGGAACCGCTTTGAAATGGGTGCATAGATTGGGTCTTCCTTCAACGCCAAGTCAGTGGTCAACATCATCGGTGCGTGTGATTTGGCAGGATCGTGTGCATCAGGTACAGTCCCCTGTGCCGCCTCATCTTTGGGCGTCCACTGCCATGCACCACCAGCCCCTTTGTGCAGTTCCCACTCATAGTTGAACATGTTGTCAAAGAAGTTATTGCTCCACTGCGTTGGTGTGGTTGTCCATGCACCTTCCAAGCCACTGGTGATGGTGTCGCCACCTTTACCACTGCCATAGCTGCTTGTCCAGCCAAAGCCCATCTCCTGAATAGAGGCACCCTCTGGCTCAGGACCAACATGCGCATCCGCATCGCCAGCACCATGTGTCTTACCAAAGGTGTGTCCACCCGCGATCAGTGCAACCGTCTCTTCGTCGTTCATCGCCATTCGCGCAAAGGTCTCGCGAATGTCTACGGCAGCCGCAAGTGGATCAGGCTTCCCATTGGGTCCTTCTGGGTTGACATAGATCAGACCCATCTGTACAGCACCCAAATCACCTTCGAGATCACGTTCGCCACTGTAGCGTTGATCATCCAGCCACACACCCTCTGGACCCCAGTAGATATCCTCTTCTGGTTCCCAGACATCCTCACGACCACCCGCAAAGCCAAAGGTCTTGAAGCCCATTGATTCGAGTGCCACGTTGCCCGTGAGAATCATGAGGTCCGCCCATGAGAGCTTGCGACCATACTTCTGCTTGACAGGCCAGAGCAAGCGGCGCGCTTTGTCAAGGTTGGCGTTGTCCGGCCAACTGTTGAGCGGTGCAAAGCGTTGTGTACCCGATGCACCACCACCACGACCATCACCGATACGATATGTACCTGCGCTGTGCCACGCCATGCGGATAAAGAGCGGTCCATAGTGACCATAGTCCGCCGGCCACCAATCCTGCGAGTCCGTCATGATGGCCTCGATGTCCTTCTTGACTTCCTCAAGGTCCAATGTCAGGAACGCTTCTCCGTAGTTGAATTCCTCGCCCATTGGATCAACCTGTGGCGAATTCTGGTTGAGAATCTTCAAGTTCAACTGATTCGGCCACCAGTGTTGGTTGTTGACCATTGTACCAATCGCGGTATGTCGTTGCCCACCGCCAGTGACTGGGCATTTTCCATTGCTCATAGTATCTCCAATCGTAGTCTGCATTTTTATGATGAATATTTTGACTGCATACGTACAGCCACTTTTATATGTGATACCCTATGTGTCTAATAATAGGAGTGAAGTTGTGGCATCAGGTCGTCTAAATTTTGCCAATTTACGCCAACCAATCACAGCCCACTCCCTATCGACAATCATACAATAATATCGCAACCGATGTCTAGTACAGATAAAGCTGGATCATAGCATAAGCGGGATGGATTGACAAAATAGGTGAAAATTTGGCACTCCTAAAGTTTAGGGATGTTTATAGCATGCACTAGCCAAAGCTTTTCGTACAGTGTAAGGGTTGACGAAATAAAGTATTTGGTTTATTTTATTTAAGTCTAAAAAATTCTGCACAATAAATTGTTGTAATTATAGAAGCGCTATACTATTCGACTCTCAGAAAGGAAAGTATTATGGGATTATCCGTTCAGCAAGAAAAACAGTTCTCACAACTTTTATCAGATACATTTGATATTGGCGAGCTACAAAGGCTACTTAAGTATAATCTAGAAGTTAGTCTTGAAGATATTGTCAGCTTAAACAATAAGAAGCCTGACATTACTGAAGCTCTGCTTGAATGGACAAAAAAACAAGGGCTAACCGACACCTTAATCAAGGCTGCCTGTAAAGAAAGACCTCATCACCAAGGAATGCGCGACTTTTATACAGAATACACATCATCAGCAACCTCTATTAACAGAGCAGCTTCTACATCAGAGCAGAATCGCATCAATATACCTATCTTTAACCAGCAAGATATTCTTACAATCCGTGAGCTACTAATTAGCGCGCAGCTTGTCTCAAGCAATGAAGATATTGATAGTTTGCTGGCGTTTATGAATGCCGATTTTCGTACGAAACTGTCAAGGTCAAATGTACCAAGTACCCGTGTCATGCAAATATTAGAAGTGTTAAATATAACAGGCGAAATTGCTGATGGGGAAATACCTTTCAAAGTATTTCTAACAAATGCAGTGCATTTACAGCAATTCCCGCAGAACAGATGTAGCGCCCAGCCAGAAGGCTCGGACTTGGATTTAGTGTAAAAAAGAAAAGAACATTCACAAAAATCTCCGAATACAACATAAGACAGTTCTTGAACACGCATATAAAGAGAACTAAACAGGTTTCGCATAGCACATTTAGTTCGCATATCATAAT
>JBCCFC010001243.1:0-3972 GCA_039029935.1 Chloroflexota bacterium | reverse complement strand
GCGTCATACAGAGCGTCATGTTTTGTGTCACGCGACGAAATTCGTAGGGATTTACGTTATTTGTCGTAAGGGTTGAAGAGTTGAAGAGTTGAAGAGTTGAAGAGCAAACTATCCACTATCCACTATCCACTAATAACCCCTTACGACAAATAACGTAAATCCCTACGAATTTCGTCGCGTGACACAAAACATGACGCTCTGTATGACGCCTAGTATGACGCTCAACGTGACGCCCCTCTGCTATCATCATAGCCGTACTACACATACCATACCAAAACCATCCACAATTCATATCATATGGATTTACACAAGTTTGACTAGATAAAAAGCAATTTATTCAATTTTTATTGATCTTAAATCAACATACATAATCTGAACTATTTTTATTTCCAATGACACAACGCAATACGGAGTTACACGCTCAACAGCAAACTTACGTAATGACGCGTCATCAAACACCAACAACACCAACATCGCAGCCAAAATCAGTGAACAGTGAATAGTGAACAGTGAATAGTGATGAGTGAATAATTAACTATCAACTATCAACTATTAACTATTAACTATAATTTCTCCTCTGTCGTTTGTGGCGTACCGTTTCGTAGGTGCATCGAGGCGGTACGCCAAACAGACGCTGGACAGACTCCGAAATCAAACACTCAATTTTTTTTGACAGGAAAGGAAAACAATGAGTCAAGAAATATCAACACAGTGTTGTCATGGACAAGGCATCATACACGCCACCAGACAACACACACAACGTTTCAGGCAGAATCCAAGGCAGACGCATTGGCGCAGACCGTTGCGCTTGCTTGCTGTCACCACTGTCATGCTTGCCATCCTGTTGGGCATCTCGGCCACGCCTGCACAGGCGGATGTGATCGAGCTGAAGGTTTATACGCTCAACGATGGTGTGGCCCCTTTTGACGCTGATGATGCGGTGGGTAACGATTCGGCCATCCGCAATGGCATCGTGCGGACTCGTGATGAGCTGACCTATCGTGCGGTCGTGGAGACCGATGGTGGGGATACGGCGGTCGTGATTACGATGGATTTGCCGACGATTGATACGAGTGCCAATGCGGGGGCAGCGGTGGCGACATGGAAGCAGGTTCCGCCACAGTGTACAGGAGCAGGCTCTGCGCTGACCAATGATGGGCGCACGTTGCTCTGTGATTTGGGTGACTTGCCCAACCCCAGCACACAGGCGATTGAGCCGATTGCGGTTGTCAATGGACAGACACCCAATGGGCAGGAGCTTGATTTTGCGGGTCCGGCGGATGGTGAAGGCACAGCCAGTGCAACATCCACAGAAACGGCTGGCAATGTCGATGCGACCTATTACACCACAATTGATGATGGCGGTGGTGGACTGAGCGATGGCACTGTGCTGGCTCGCTTGGACGAGGTGGTGACGGCAGCGCCGGGCTTTGATATCGATTTGGTCAACAACCCAAGTGGTTTCGGTCGTACGCTCGGCACAATTCTATCAAACGCGTTGGCAGCGTCGGGACCCAATGGCGAGCCTGGCTATCGTATACTCTATACCTTTGCACTATCGGCGCAAAAGCTACAAGGCTCTGAAGCACTGGGTACAGACCCGCTGACCTTTGTCTTTGACATTGACAGCACCACCAACCCATTTCTCTCTGGGACGCTCTTATATGATTGGGATGGCTTACTAGGGTGTACCACCAGTTCGATCAACCAATTTTACATGCCGCTTGATCCTGGTGTTGCCTCAACCGACCCCCTTCGAGTTGCCAATGGCGGCACTTGTGTGGCTACCCAGCCGGGAGGTGCAGGCACGGACATCATCCTGACTGTGACGGGGATTGACACCAACCTCAATCACTATCCCACCACCACATTACAAGGGTGGGAGCCACCGTTGATTCCGCGTTTCTATGCAATGCTCAAAACGGTTCGGCTCTGGGTTCCACTGGATGAGGTTACGGCAATCAGCCCTGATCGCGAGTCACTGACCGCACAGATCGACTTTCAAACGCCACCAACTTCGATTACGGGGCAGACCAATGTGGACCCGGACACGACCAACCAAGACTATACTGTCGAGGTCTTTCGCTCTGAGGCAGGCATCGCCAATAAAAGAAATGATGTTGCTCAGACCGGATTAGATTACCCTGAATGGGTCGATGGCGACCCTCGAGTCATTAGTGCGCATATATTTAGCTTTGCCCAGCCTGGGCAGAAATATCCATATGCAATTAATTTTAGTAACACAGGCACAGATTCATTCACTGCTGTTAGTTGTGAAAAGATTGATAACGCCCGTCATCAGTTGCTCAACGCCACGCCGGGCTTTAACGCCACTTATCAAGGGACCCCGAGTGGTTTAGGCCGGTTGTCCATCTCTGAGGGATTGGCTGAACCAACGGTCGAATGGGGTGTGCAGCTCAACGATGGAGCGGGCAATATCCTCGCCACTTGGCCTGAATATCCAAACGCCGAGCCGATTGTGAATGATGCAACCAATTTCCCAGACCTAAATGGTAGTACACTCTACGAAACGGCCATGTGTCCAGACGCCGACCCCAGTGGCAACACGGCAGGTGCACCCACGGCCTATTTCAACAGCTTGGATGCTGTGTTGGCCGCTGGGTTTAGCCTGAGTGAAGTCACCATGCTGCGTGTGACAGGCGTGATTGGTGCAGGGCAAAGCACGAGTGCCATACCCATCTTCTCGCTGCGCGATACCTTTGCCTATGATGTCACCGATATCGATGTCAGCGGTGCGGGACCGTTCTCGTACACAGCAGGCGATCCGATTCCGGCGGATACGTATGTGCCTAACTACGCTGCCTTCACACGCAACGGTACACGTCTGACAAATACACGTCAATTTTTGCGGGTTGCTCCCCAGCAATATCTGTCACGCATCGTCAAGACGGCGGACCCGGCCAATAATCTGCAAGTGGCTCCAGGGCAAACCATCCATTACACGCTTGCGCCTAGAGTTGCCGCATTGGGATTTGCGACTACGCCGCAAGATGTGACAGTGGTCGATATCCTGCCGCCGGGCGTGACTTATCTGACCATGAATGCAGGGCCAAGTGCGCCTGTGGTGCAGACCAACACACCCGCTGCCGGATTTACGACGCTAACGTGGACCTACAACAATGTCTTGCCACCGAGCGGAACGCAGATCGCATTGACGCCGATTGAAATTAGTGTGCGTGTCAACACCGACCTTGTGTCTGGCGATCAACTGACCAACTGGACCACGATCTCATCACCCATTGATCAGCTCTTTGATGATGACTGTGTCTATGACGCAGGCAACGACCCTGCGCTTGGCTATGGTGACTGTGCCAAAGCCAGCTCGACCACACACATCATCTCCGCACCACCAGGGTTCCAGGTCTTCAAAGAGGTGCTGACACGGGCCATCGAGCCAGACCAACAGATTGAGTACAATGTGAACTGGGCTTCGATTGGCAACAACACCGCTGACCTACGTGTGATTGATGTCTTTCCTTGGAATGGTGATGGCCGCACGGATGATTTGGGCGCAACCAGCTTTAATGGCACGTTGACCTTGGCCTCGGCCACACCCACAGGTGATTTGGCAACCGCGACCCAACAAATCTACTTCACCGCCGCCTCACCGGGCAGCATCAACCCAGACCCGCAGGACGCCAGCAACACGCTGACAGGCGGCATCTGGTGTATAGCAGCACAGTTTGGTTCTGGCGGCAGTTGCCCTGCAACCTTGGCTGATGCGACCGCTGTGTTGGTGGACCAATCATCCATGCTCATGGCGGGTGTCACCTATAGCTTGCAGTTGGTCTTTGACACCAGTGGCAATGCCGAAGATGACATCTACACCAACAGCCACACCGTCAATGACAGCGGTTCAGCCCTCAGCCTGTTGACGGGCAACGATGTCTCGGCCTATGTCGCCCGACCCTCCATCAGTTCCGTTGTCTGGTTTGATACCAACAACAACGG
>JBCCFC010001242.1:0-3972 GCA_039029935.1 Chloroflexota bacterium | reverse complement strand
CGCGGATTTTGGGTTCTTGGATTGGTATCAATGCCAATCCGAGAACCCAAAATCCGCGACACTATTTTAGGAGAGGTTGATGTCAGCAACACACACACAGCCCAGCACTATGCCAAAATCTACAGGGCCAGTATCTCCAGAGTCAGTATCTACAGGGCCACTATCTACAGGGCCACTATCTACAGGGCCAGTACCTCCAGCCAAAGACACCGCACACATCCAGATTACGCTACTGGGGCATATGATCATCCTCATAGATGGTCAGCCACTGTCCAAAACACCTGGCTATATGGTTCAGGCATTGTTGGCCTATCTCTTTTGCCATCCGGGTCCCCATGAACGTATCAAGCTGGCGGATTTGCTATGGGGGGATATGCCGCGTGAACGTCTCCTCTCTAATCTGCGGTCATTGGTGCGACGACTCCCCGCAGCGGTCAAGCCCTATATCCAAACCACACCACAGATGGTTGGCATTGACCCCAGTGATGATATTTGGGTCGATGTATTGGCCTTGAGTAAACTCGCCGACAAACTACCCACCCCAGAATCACGCTTGCCAGATACAAGGTCAACAGAGACAAAATATACAGACTTGTATATGACTCAGTTACAGGCGTGCGAAGACAGCGTGAAGGCGATGCTGGCCTACTATACAGATGACTTTTTGGCGGGACTGGTCTTGGGCGATGCGCCACGCTTTGCAGATTGGCAATATATGCAGCGTGAAGCATTGCGCCAGTTGGTGATGGATGCGTTGCGAAATGTGGTAGAACTTTGTCTCTATCAAGGCCGATACAGTGATGGCATTGCCTACACTCGACGGTGGATTGCGTTGGATCCGCTGGAAGAGGTGGCGAGACGGCAGTTGATGGTGATGTTGGCGCGCAGTGGTCAACAAAAGGCAGCGTTGCAGACCTATCAAGCAATGGTTGAGATGTTGGAAGAAGAGTTTGCTGCGCCTCCTATGCCAGAAACGGTTGAAGCCTATGAACGAATTTTAAATCGAGACACAGACGACAATCCCAATTCGGCGGATACATACACACATCAATCAAACAAAATGGCGTCGACCGTTCTCAATCTGCCCACCTTTGCCCAACCCTCGGTAGGACGCCGGAGCGATCTAGGTACACTGACCCATCAACTCCAAAAGCCAGACTGCTGTCTGTTGACGATTACTGGATTGGGAGGCGCAGGCAAGACCTATTTGGCTGTGGAAGTCGCGAAAATGGCGGCGCAGAGTCAGCATTTTGCACAGGGTGTTGTCTTTATCTCCTTGGCAAGTGTCCCGGCAGCCGATAGACTTCCTGAAGCCATTGTCCAAGCACTTGCGTTGATCTTGGCCGACAGTCGTAATGTGCTGGCTCAGATTGGCAGCTATCTTGAACCCAAGGAGATGTTAATTACCTTGGATAACTTTGAACATCTTCTTGCCCCGCCGCAATCATCAGGACACTCATCGGGGCAATCATCAGGACAGCCATCAGCGCAATCTGCTGTTCAAATGCTTTCTCATCTACTTCACGTGGCACCACATGTGAAATTTTTGGTGACGTCACGCCAGCCTTTGCGATTGCAACATGAGTATCTCTATGCATTGTCGGGTATGGTACTTCCGGAACTGCACACGCCTATTTCGCTGTCGGACCTGATGCACATTGACGCGATTCTCCTTTTTCAACAAGCTGCCCAACGGACAAACTTTGACTTTGCCGTGACAGCCGAGAACCAGCAGGCGGTCATCCGCTTCTGTCACCTAGTGCAGGGGACACCCCTGGCGATTGTGTTGGGTGCGGCACATATGGATTTTCTGGAGCCAGAAGAGTTGGTCGAAGAGTGTCAAGAAAGTATGGATGTACTGGAGTCTACTTGGGCGGATTTGCCCGACCGCCAGCGCAGTGTGCGTGCTGTTTTTGATTATTCATGGCGATTGTTGGACCCAGCCTTACAGCAAGTTTTTCAACAATTGAGTGTCTTCCGAGGAGGGTTTACACGTCAAGCGGCGCGACAGGTCGTGGGTGTCTCGCTGTCACAGTTAAAACATTTACATACACACTCACTGATCAAACTGACGGACAAAGGACGTTATGAGATTCACGAATTATTACGACAATTTGGTGCGGAGAAGTTAGCGTTCTCAGATGAACAGACGCCAAATCGCCAAGCCACGTCAAATAGTGGTGCGTCTGTTTGGGATAAGCACATGCACCACTATTTGACATGGCTTGGTGAGCAGAGTGGTCCGTTGCAAGGACGCAAACCGCAAGAAGCAGTGAAAGCCATCGAGGTCGATCTTCAAAATATCCGGCAGGCGTGGGTACAGGCGATAACGACACAGGATATCCGTCTATTGACCAAGAGTCACCAGGCTCTATTCATCTTTTATGAGATGAAAGGATTTTATCAGGAAGGCATTGATCGAGCGAAACATGCGCTTCAAACAGTACAGCCAAGGATAAAACAGCTTGCGATTGATCACACACACAGCGATACAGCCTTCGTTGAACTTTATTGCCTTTTATTAGCAAAACAAAACTTCTTTTATGTGAAATTAGGTGGGTATGAACAGGTGGAACAGACCGTAGAAGCGGTGATGTCCTATATACAAACATTGCCGGAGTCGTCTGACATTCGCTATACGATTCAAGCGCACATCTACTGGGTATGGGCCAATGCATTGAATCGGCAAAATAGCTATTCACTTGCATATGATAAACTGATACAAGCACTAGAGTGGGCAAAACAGGCTGATGATTTGATGCTTGTCGCCGATTGTTTTTACTTACGTGGTTTAATCCATTTTTTTCTTGATGAGTTTACCGAGGCTGTAGATGATGCTCAACAGGCTCGTCAACTTTATATTCAAACCCAAAACCGTTGGAAGGAGATTCCCACGCTAACCTTACTTGGAAGTATCCAAGAATGGTTAGGCAAACTCTCTTTGGCAAAGGGCTATTATGAAGAGGTGATTCAAATCAGTCATGACTTGGGCGATGATTTAAATAAACATCAACTAAACCTCGCCCGTGTTGCAATTTATATGGGAGACTATAGTTATGCAGAGCCAATGATACAACAGTCATTGAGATTTTTCTCTCATATGAATCATAAAACAAAGGTAGCCAATGCCCATTATCATCTGAGTATGCTCTATAACAAATTAGGACTCTATCATAAAGCAAAATATCATCAGGAAAAATCGCTTGAGACAAAACGAACTTCTGAAGCAGATGCAGAAGCATACCTTCAATTAAATCTCATTTATATTGGGTTAGGTGACTATGAAACAGCATTAGATTTTGTGACGAAAGCACAACAGATTGCTGACGACCTTGCATTAGACTACTTACAAGCAGAGGTTGAAATGTATATGGCATATACATTCGGTTTGCTAGGCCATATAGATAAGAGTATTCATAGCTATAAGCAAGCACTCGATTTTTATAGACATTCTGAACGCGGGTATACAAAAATTGAGATTATGGCTGGATTGGCAAATGCTCTCCGGTTAACAGGCGATTTGGTTAACTCTCTGGAGTATATAGAGGAAGTATTGTTATACGTGACGAAGAATGTCGAAAGGATATATGTATTCTTAAGACCCATTGAACTTTACCTAAATTGTTACTATATATTACATGCTTGCCAAGACCCACGAGCTTCATTGATTTTGGATACTGGATATGCCTTACTCCAAACTTTTGCAAACCGGATTACAAACAAAGTCTGGCAGACATCGTTTTTAGAGAATGTGCGCACTCATCAGATGCTCAGAAACCATTGGTTCAATCAAACAGAAAATACAGATTACCAACCCACCATAAACGATAACAGTAACGACGTCAAAATCTAGTATCCATTGGTGTAAACTTAAGCGTATACAGGTAGGTCAGTAATCAGTATTCGGTACGTCGGTACTCGTATACTGACCTACCGAATACCGACCACCGACGTACCCACTCACGCTTAAGT